>DATLIY010000012.1 GCA_035539175.1 Acidisarcina sp.
GACACCCCAGAGAGCACATATCTCCTCACGTTGAAATTTTCTGGACTCGATAAACTGAGCATCGCGCTGAGAGATAGCAATCGGCTCATACTTCCAATTGCCTGCGACGAAAACGGTCTTACCGGCTGATCCAGATCCAGCTCGCTGCTGATCCCACGAAGTTTTAGCCGTGGTTAGTTCCGCAAGATCGATGTCATCCGGGGTGGACATGATACCCCCGGGGTCGCCACCGGTGCCAAAGTAGCTGGCAGCATACTTCTCCGCAGCTTTAGCTAGTCCCAATCCCTGTCGTGCGAGATCGATCGGACTATAGCCTTTGAGCCCATCGAAGCAAAACAAGGGTACATGGATGATGTCCGCAGGAGCTATCTGAGTCTCAGCATGACTCTCAGGGTCGGTAAATGTATAGATGAGGGACTTTTTTTTGCGCTTGGGCTCGATGAGGCGAGGCGGGATCGGCCATAGCGCTACTACTTGTCCCGCTGGGTTGCGCTCTATGAGGGCGTAGCCATTGCCTGTCAGAGCCATAGCCCCGGAGAGGGCGGTAAAAAATGTGAAAGCCGTCATCTCCGGGTTTGGCTCTTGCGTGAGCTTGTAGTACAGCGGGTGGTCTACAGCCTCGGTGTGATTTGCACCATCGATGGAATACATCTTCGCTGGCATGCCTGCTACACCGTTACCTATGACGCGGATGCAGGCATAGACAGCGCCGATGCGTAGCGCCGACTCTGTATTGATCGACTCGCCGGATACTGTGGGATAAGATCCGGAGAGTAGCTGGTATGCAGCGGGGGACGACAGTGATACAGCAGGATTTTCGAGGCTGAGACCCGCACCGCGCAACGTGATGGGCGCGGCATCGCGCTCCATCGATTCGCGTGCCGCCTGGATGGCTGAGAAGATTCCCATTTGTGTCCTTATGCGATGAGGAAAGCGTGTTTCCGTTTCGGAGCTGCCGGCGCGACGATCGCCCGCGCCAATGCATCGACGAGGGCAGCGATACCATCTATTTTTTCTCTACTTGCGGCTTTGTCAGGCTTAATGCAGCCGGCCGCGTCGATCGCCACCATGACGTTCGAGGCCATCCAACGCAGAACGGGATTACCGCCATGCGCTAATACTCCAGTGAGCACCAGCTCCATGAGCCGCTTGGTCGGCGCGTTGAGACTCAGAAACCCCTGCCTCAATACGACCATCTCAAAGCCATCGCCAGTGAGCTGCGTGACGAGCTGCTGCGCGTTGTAGGGATCATAGGCGATCTCCTTGATCTCATATTCGGCGGCCAACTCGTTTACCTGGGAGCGGATGAAGTCATAATCGATCACATCGCCAGGCGTGAGCGTGAATAACCCCTGTCGCGCCCAGACATCGTACGGCACACGGTCGCGCTTGCTGCGGGACTCGATCGCTTCCTCTGGCAAAAAGAAGTACGGGATGACATACCATTGTTTGTCGTCACCCTCGGGAGGGAACACGAGTACGAACGCGCTGATATCGATGGTCGTCGATAGGTCGAGGCCTCCAAAACAGCGGCGGCCTCGGAGTGCGAGCCGATCCACCTCAGTGGCGCATAAATCCCACTTGTCCATCGGCATCCACGCGGAATGCGAGGATGTCCAGACCGATAGGCGGAAGCGCAGAAAACTATTCAGGGCCGATGGATCCGCCTTTGCCTTGGCGGCCTGCGACCGCATGTCCTCGATGCGGACAAGGAAGCCAAGAGCAGGATTGGCCTTGATCCAGTTTCGCTCATCCTCCCAATCGTCGCCGTCGTCGAGGCCGCAGATCCATGCAAACCAGGTGTCATCTTCGATGATGCCGAGGAGGACCTTGGTTGAGTACTCGCGCTGATTCCAGCAGACCGAGTGGCGGTCGTACCCGCTGTTGGTGATAGCGAAGAGCAGGGGATTGCGCCGCTTGCCCATCGCAGTTACAAATACGTCCCATACACCCGAGGTGCGATGCGCGTGCAACTCGTCGAGCACGACAAATGACGGGCGGAGGCCCATCAGATTCATATCTTCAGAGGCGCATGGTTCAAACTTCGAAGCCGTGCCAGCAATGCTCAGATTGTCTCGTGAGCAGAGAATCCGCTCAGAGAGCCACTCCGATTTTTTGACCATCAAGTCGGCGGTATCGAAGACCAGCTTCGCGGTCTTCTTGTCCGTTGACGCCGAGTAAACCTGTGCACCTGGTTCACCGAAGAATTTCAGCTCGTAGATGCAGAGGCCAGAGGCGAACGCTGATTTTCCGTTTCCGCGGCCAATCTCGTTATACGCGAACTTGAAACGCCGATATCCGGTGGCCTTCCACTTCCACCCGTACAGTATCCACAACTGCGCCTGCTGGAATGGCAGCAGAACAAATGGCTGATCACAATACTCGCCCTCTGTGTGCAACAGGTAGAGCGGAAAGAAATCAATTACGTGCTGTGCCGCTTTGCGATCGAAGATGAGCCCGCGCGCGGCGCCGTCCTTGAGATCGCGTACATGGCGCTCGATCTCAAGGCGCACAAGCTTTGACGTGAGGATCCGGCCAGCGAGCACGTCTGCGATGTACTTCTCCGCGACTGATCGCTTTGCCATAAATCATCATCCGTGCTTAGCACCCCGCTCAAACACGTCGCGTGGATCGCTGGTCTTAGGCGTGTTCGGCGCAACATTCACCTTCACGCGGTCTGAGGGATTGAGCCCGCATTTTCCGCTGAGACGCCCCAACTCGGACCGCTCACCGGGCTTGATTGCTCGCCGGCGCTCCAGGAGCTTCAGCTCACAGATGCTCTCGACGGTCCATCGATCTGCTGACGTCAGCCAGGGCGCCATCTCCTGGACCTCGCGCCAGAGTTCCCGCAGCTCACCGCAGCGCTGATAGTCAAACTCGGGGAACACAGCAGACCAGCGCGACGGAGGATCGCCCAGAGGACCATCCGGTGTCGGCTCGCCTGCGCGAGCTGCCGCACGCTTCGGGTTTTTCTTATGCGCGCCGGTGAGCTGCAAAAGATTGGTTGGTTTTGGTGGCCGTCCAGCCATTTAGGAACTCATTTCGAGTGTTACCTGGTCTATCGCAGCGGTGCGGATACCGTACCGCATCAATGGAGGCTATCGGATACCGAGCATGATCGAACGCTTATATCCATGCCCTATTTCCCTGAAAACTCCATTTTGTGGATGTATAAGGGAGGGCCCCCATACGGTCTCGGAACTGCCGCTTCTGCACTATCTCGACCCCCCATCCCTACCAGGGATCCTATTCGCCCCTGGCCGTGCGCGCGTTGTGATGTTCCTCGCACAGCGGCATCAGATTGCTCTCCGCGTACTTCAGCCTGGGATGCTCCGCCAGCTTCTTGATATGGTGAACGTGCCTCGCCATCGCCACATGGCCGACTGATTCACAGTCCACACACAACGGGTGACGCCGCAAGTATCCCGCGCGAAACGTGCGCCACTTGCTGTCGTATCCTCGACTCGCCGCACTGCCACGATATCGATCCGGCTCGCGCACCTGCCGTTCCATCGGCCGATGCTGGAGACAATACCTTCCGCCAACAACCAGCGCAGCACATCCAGGATTACCGCACGGGTGCTTGCTGCGACTCGGCATTACAGCATCGCCTCCACCGCCTCGTGAATCTCCCGACAGAATCCACCCATCGAATAGAAGTGTGGTGCGCTTACCACTGTGAGCGTCAGCACTGGCGCGCAATATGCAAACCTCACGTCTGCACCGAACTTTTTAATCTCGCCTTCTGTGCCTGCGACCTGCAGGTCTTTCGCTTGCAGCGCTGCGATGACCTTCGCGAACTGATCCGGCGTTACCGGGCTGAATATCAACGTCTGCATCGTACCGTCCTCGCGCGGGCCGGACTCACCCGATTACCCGCGCTTGCCATCGACTGCGGCTGCTTACTGTGGTTGTTGCTGGTGAATCCCAATCTTAAAAAATCGGGCGCTGCTTGCTTCCGCCGACAGCGCCCATCTGCCCTTCAATCCTCGCCTCTATGGGCGAGATCCCTTACAGCTTGATACCCAGCGCCTTGAAGTCGGAGACAATCGTCGCTTCACCCGCCTTGAAGTCGGAGACAACCTGCTTTACCAGGCTGATCGTCGTCTCGCTGAGCGTGATCGCACTGACCACATTTCCTGACTGCGCCGAGGCCGCCGCCGACTCGGCCGCATTCACCGTCTTCACCACGTCATAAAACACCGCGCTCGCAGCCGCCAGGACTGGGCCCGAAAGCGCGCCCCAGATCGCCGACAACGTCTTCGCGCCCTTCACCACGCTAATCAAAAAATCTTCCACTTTTTTCCCAGCGGCGACCAGATCGCCGAAGAACGTGCTCATCGGATTGCTCATTAGCTCCTCTTTCGCCGATTGCCAACCGGCAGGTTATTTTCCTGGTATAGGAGACTGCGTAAGATAACCCGCAGCCCCAAAGAGCGCGCTCACTCCCGCGACGGCAGCGAGATGCAGCAATCCACTCCTGTTCGCCGCGAACGCACTTGGATCCACGATGACCGCTGTTGTCGCCGCGGCCGCTCCGTGCACAATTGCAGCAACCAAACCCTTGATCCAGATCCGCAGATCATCCATCACACCGCCTCCGGCATTGCCACATCGTTGTAGTAGTGCACGCAGTCTGCGATGTACTTCTCGGGAACGCTGCGATCTCGCCACGTTCCCGAGTTATATGCGTCTGCGATCTGCTCAATCGTCGTCGCCTTCTGGGCTCGTATGATTCGCATGTTGATATAGCTCGCCGTCTCCATCGCGCAGCGATCTACACGCACAAAATCTTCCGGCGTCGTAAAGCTCGACGCATTCACCAAGAGCAGCTGCCATGGTCCAAACGAGCAGTGCGCGTCATGCCCAAACTCGCGCGTCAACTCAATCACCCGCGGATCGTGCGAGTAAATACCGATGCAGTAAGCCATCTCATGCCGCGGCGTGCAATTCGCGCCGAAGCTCGACTCGCAGCCGCTCAATGCCCATAAGAGCCGCGGCCCGTCGATGCTCTCTGGAACCCAAAGCTTCGCGCCCCAGCGCTTGCACGCGTCCGCTACTTGCTCCCTTACGAAGCTCATCTAGAATCTCGTCTCTGCGATGCCGAGCTTTGATTCCACTACCGAGATCCGCGCCCCATGATGGTTCAGCAGATCATCGTGCCGCTCGAATTTGACATCGAGTTTTTCGAACCGCATCTCGTGGCCGGCAAGTTGATCCGTATGCTGGGCCACCTTTCCGACCAGCTTTCCATAGAGAAACACCTGGCCGCAGACCGTGATAAATACCAGCGCGATTCCGACAAGCGCCGAAATCATGGCCCAATTAACAATCACGCGATACCCCCAGAGCTACTTCGGCTGTTACACCCGTACCGCTTGATCGTCGCCAATTTGGCGATAGTGCTTCACCTTGAACGCAGCCTCTTCGACCGCATCCGCGTCGGGCAGCCCGATCCTCTGGCCTGCCCTGCGCAATTCATCCCGCAACGCGACAGAGAGCGATTTCCCGTCCGCGAAGCATTGCCCCGCGTTCAGATCCATCTCGCCTTCTGTTATCGTGGTCGCTACCGGAATGCCGGGCAGAACTGAGCGGTCTCTCTGCGGAGCCCTTAGCGGCTGATAGCCGAGGTGCGCGCCGCTCACTCCGTCATAGACGCGACGCCATTGGCCCAGCCGCACCTTCTCTTCGCCCATGGCGAAGCTGACATGACCGCACTCTGGATCCATCCTCCAACCCAGAGACGTGTTGTAGAGATAGAGTATGAAGGCCCGTTTGGCCGTTCGCGGTTTCTTGTAGGGCGACTTGGCCATCTGCCAGTCGCGAACACAGCCAGGGCGTGCTCGACTCTCAGCAATACCGGGTACTCCCGGTCGAGGGATCGCTGAGAGACAGGATTGCTAACGTGTACAACAGCGGGCTTTCGTGCCGCCAGGACCGATGCTCTGAATCCTTCGTCGCTTGCGCGAGCGTTTTCCTTGCTACATCCACACCCTATACGGGTTTTGCGCTTTTACAAGATGTGTCTAGACACTTTTCTTGCGCACTGTCGATCAGGCGATTGAGCACCATCGTCAATGTGCGATTCCCAGCCATCCGGCAGAGCTTGGCATAGCGCTCTTCGGTGATTCTCAAACCCAACTGCTTGCCCTTGCGCCGCGTCGGCCTGCGAGTAACTACGCTGATTCCCGGTGTCATAGTCCAGCCCTCGCTCCACGTCGCATGTCAATGCGTTGCTGATCGATCGGCCATCCCTGCCAGTTGATCCAATGGCCATCACCGAAAAACTTCCTAGGCCCCCAGGTGAAGCGCAAAAACTCGCCCATCGTGACGTATTGCCGATAGTTCTCGATCATCTCATCGGAGATCGCCGCAACCTCGATCGCTTCGTGTCCCGATGTCCGGGATCGCTTCTCGCGCTCCAGGCTTAGCGCAGCGGAAACCACGGCCCTGAGCCGCGAGTTGGAGAGAATGAACCCACACTCGCGCATAACTCTCTCTGCCTCGGCATCGATGCCGCCAGCAATAGCGCTGACACTCTCCATACGCCTGGCGCCCGCTTTCGTCGCGGCTTCATCCTTCGCTGACCCGTTGCCTTCCGCATGTGCTTCGTGCTCCTTTTCTTCGCAGTCCCCCTGCAAGGGGGTAGGGGGGATAATACTTGATGGTTCATGGTGGTTCATGATGGTTACACCAAATAGGGGGTCTGGGGGAATGTCGTGGATGTCACCCTTTTGCGCCAGGATGTCACCCTTTCTGTCGTGGATGTCACCCTTTTGCATCTTCGTTTCGCCCGCTGAAAGGGTGACAGGGTGACACCCTTTCAGCCTTCGAACATCGATCGTGTAACTTGAGAACACGCCTCTTCCTCCGGCCCGCTCCACCGTCATCCAGCCGTCGGCGACGAGCGATGCAATTGCCCTCTGCACCGTCCGCTCGGAGTAGCGCAGCATCTTCGCAACCCGCGCGACAGATGGAAAGCAGTTACCGCCGTCGTCGTTACAGAAGTTGGCCAGAGCCACTAATACGGCACACTGCGCCGCATCCTCGGGCCCGTTATCCCATACATCCGCCATCACCCGCACACTCATGCCGCCGCCTTGCGCCTCGCCACGTGCCGCCGCACCGCGTCCAGCAGAGCGGCGACGGAACCATCTCTGACGACCTCCTGCGCCGTCCATCCGCTGGTATCGACAGGCTCGCCCCGCGTCCAGGCAACTACGGGCGTCCCCTCTGCCCACTGCGCGATCGCGCGCACCGGTGTCGCCGTTGCCGCCACCACAAGTACCAGGTCCGCGCGCCGGCCAAACCCGTCTCGCATATGTGCGTCGTCACGCGGCGCCCGGTCAACCTTATAGCCACAGGTCCAGAGCACAAAGCCGATGCGCTCCGCCTGGTCCTCGTCGGAGCAGTACAACAAAAGTCGCTTCTTTGGCCTCACCTCCCGGCACTCCCCAGCAACGCCAGCAGAGCGAGCTTCTTGTCTGCCTCGGTTAACCCGGCCCACATGGCATCGAGCCGTTGGCCCACAGGTCCGCGCTGCGGCGCGAGGGGCAGATCATCGACAGCACGCTCCGTGGGATCAGCAGCCATTGCACATTGTTCTGCGGATTTCTTCACGACCGCGGATTCCTTCACGACCGCGGATTCCTTCACGACTGCGGATTCCTTCACGACCGCGGATTCCTTCAGCTTGGAAACTCCAGCCCTCGCGCGGATGTAATAGATAGATCCGTCGGACAGGCCATACTTACGCGCCAGCTTTGCACCCGGCGTATCCGGATGTTCGGCGAGGATTGCTTCCTTCACCTTTTGCGCTATTCTCGCGCCCTTCGGCTTAGTCGTCTTGATTCCCATTTCTTCTCCCTGAGTATTGCCAACCCCATGATCGTCGCCTGGCGCATCCCCTCCGTGGGTCGCGGGCGGTGCGCTTAACGCCTCGCCAAAGATGTCCACGGGTATGGCACCCGCCTGCTTCTTCTTTTCCACGCGATCGAACGAGCAAGGCTCACAATCTGCGCACTCCATGCATAGCGCCTGCCCATCCACAAAGATCTGCGCCTGGCAAACATGCCCACGCTGCAGACAATCCACGCACGCCTCGCGCGCAGTCGGCCTTGTCATTGCACTTTCCTTTCCGCCGCTGCGTCGAGCGCGGCTAGGTATCCGTCCATCTCCGCGACTATCTCTTTCCTGCGGGCGGCGCTCCCAGGGTGCCCATCACGAAGATGCAACCCTATCCACTTCTCATTAAAATCGCGGGTCTTCTGGATGTACTCCCGCAGGTTCTTCAATGGCGTATTCGGTTCTGACGTGTATTGCCCGAACCCTACTCCGAGTTGCTCGCTTTCCATCGGCTTGCGAAGTAAATCGCGAATTTCCTCCGCAAGCTCGACAGCCGACTTCTCCAAGTCTTTGGGCATCAGGAGCACGCAGTGGAACTTTCCGGCGATGTTGACTTGCAGTGCTAGGCAGTCCTTCCATCCCTTTTCCGGGCTGCCATACTGCGAGCACGTCAAGGCGTGGTGACAGTGCTCGGGCGGGGTAATCACGCGCTCAAGCTCTTTCATAACGTCGATCAGAAACTGGTGCATTTCTCTCCTTTTGCCACTACCCTCGTGCCAGCGTTGTTCTGCCGATATACTTGCGCCCCTATCGCGACATTACTTAATAAGGGCTCGTCTCGTTCCGCTCTTCTTCAGCGTATTCATCACGTTTTTGAGCACGTTGTAGCCGGTCAATTTCTGCGGCAATTAGCGCCCCCGCGATAGTGAGTTCGCGAATCCAAGAGCCACGGTGTTTCGCCACTAGCCCCCACGGTCAACCCTTACCCATTCGACCCCTGGATGCAGCACTGACACGTCTGTGCCGTCGAGTGCCAATGCAGCGGCTTGGATCGCCATCACGGCGTCTGTGTGCCTGTCGTCGTGTTCCGGCGTCCAACCTTCGACATCTATCTGCCGCGTGCGCTCAGCCGCGATCAACTCCACACCGCTCATCGTTTTCGGCATCGGCGGCTTCGGGCATCCACCGCTATAGCCGTGATACTTGAACATCTCTTCGCCTTGCGGCATCGGTTCGCCGCACAGTTCGCATTTCGTCACTTCCATCGTTTCTCCTTGTACCCTCGTGCCAGCGTTGTTATTCCGGTATACTTGCGCCCCTGTCGCGACGTTACTAATCAGCGATTGGCAAATTCGATCAACACGGCCGCATGACACGGCTGATCTGGCGGACAAAAACACATCAAATCTTTCCCCCGCAGTTGCTCCAAATGCTTCCGCATCCACGCTCTCCGGGAGTCACACTCTGGCCCTTGCCACCAATCCGTATGGCCGGAAAGCCACGATCTGAAGCACTCAACCACCAACTTCCTCGCGCCGGATTCATCCTTGGCGTACCCGCTTTCAATAGCGCCAGCGATTGTGAATGGATTTCCCCAAGGGCCGGGACGGGTGACACTCACTGCGCCGGCAGGAGCCTTCCAGCCCTTCGTTCTTCTGCGTTGAATTCTGATTGGCATATGTACCCTCGTGCCAGCGTTGTTATTCCCCTAGCGAGCATCCCTTCTATCCGAGTTTGCTGCAGCGGAGCTGGCCCGCCTGGGGAATGTGGTATCAGCCATTGTTCCGGCCCACCCGCAGCCCGCTGCATCTTCCAGGGTGTCTCGCTCACCCGGGAAACTTGATTACGCGATCACCGTGGATTCCGGCAACTCGTACTTGATCCACTTGGTGATGCTCCCGATCGTGTCGAGCTTCCACTTCGCATCAATCTCGTGGAGGACTACAGTCGGGATGCCGTCTTTGACGTTCTTCATGCGCAGCAGAAATTTCGATTCAACTGGATTCACTTCGCGGAAAGTGCGCCAGGGAATTAGTGACACGCCCTCTGCCGGCAGCTTGATCGCCTCGCGTGTCACTGCGCCAACCTTCAACACGACGCTCTGCGACATGCCGTCGTCGGCCAGCGCGACTGAATTCTCGGCCGACACGTTCGACGCTATCCGCTGTACGAGCACGGCATTCTCGTTGAAGAGAAAGCTCGCACGAAATGCGAGCAGGAAATCTTCCGGGGTGTAGTAGGTGTCAAACCTGAACGGGATCTCATCCGCGTGCCGCGCCCGTGCCCAGACGTGACGGCGACCGAAGCTATCCGCCTCCAACGCGACCAGTGCAACGGTGCGATAGTCCTCAATCTGAACTGCGACCTGCTCCGGAAATCCATCGATGTTCGCCTTGTACGCGTCAACGAATCCCGCGAGCGTACTGACGTTCAAGGTTGGAGCGTCAAACTGCGGCGGCAGATCGCGGATCGGCGCGCCCAGGGTGCCATCACTCTTGACTGCATACGGCTGCCCGCCAACTTCGCGAACAGGCTCAAACGGCTGCTTTAGCCGCGCAAATAGATACTCCAATATCTCCTGCATGTTTCCTCTCTTTCAGTTGCACCACGTTGCACCGCGTAACAGCACTACTTACCAGCCGGAGTGAACTGCAATGGCTTCGGAGCCTCGACCGGCCTGGGAGGAGTAAAGAAGCTGAGCTGGCGCGGATCGGAGTTGAGCGCATACAGTCCGCCGTCCTTGTCCTGCCCAAGAAAGATCCGCGAGGTGTTCGGTGTGATCGACGACAGCTTCGCGACACAGGTAAACTGCGTGTCGATCTGGACGCGATCCTCTTTTGGCCTCAGCTCCAGGCGCAACACAATTTCGCGCTTCGCAGTTGCCGAGGTAGTCGGATCGGCTATGTTGGCGAGTACTTCCCTCAGTTTCAAATCAAAGGCTTCGACGAGAGCGCCATCGGAGACGTTCCCAATATTGATCGTGATCAATTCCTCAGCAGCCACGTATTCCCCTTTCCGCGAGACGACTTAAAACAAATGTGAAAACAACAGATGCAGCGCCCACCGCGCCGCCGTTATAGCGATCGACCAGATAGCGGCGCCCACCGCACCACAGACAAGCGCCGTCACGAGGACAGTTCCATCCATGCCGGAATCGTCCTCGACCGCGGCGACGATCTTTACTCGAGGTAGAGAGCCAAACAAAGAATCCATGCGCGTGGAGACCAACTCGCGCTCAGCATACGTCGCCTCCATCTCCGCCTCGCGCCGTGCGCACTGGTCGCAGTAGTTCACCGACCAGGTAAGGTCTCCGCATCCCGGACAGATCCGTAGCGAACCAACCACCGAATGAGCATTCATGCCACACGACCTTTCCGCGACTTAGCCTTCAGGCGATACTGCCGCCGCTTCTCGCGTTGCTCCTCTGCGATCAGTGCGCCGATCTCCGCGGGAGTCCGCTTTCGCTTCCACTCCGACTCCATGCGCATCCGAGCCGCGTGCTCTTCGTTCCGTGCGCGAATGCACGCCGGAGCGTTGCAGCAGTTACGCGCCTTCGCAATCCAGACCGGCCCCTCGCTGCGGTGAAAACTACACGGATCCTCCTCGCTGCACCTACAGAATCGGCAGACACCCGGAGGCGCTATCAGCTCCCCCATGTGCTTCATTTTTTGCCGCCTTTCTTTCCCGCGGTTTTCTTCGCGGTCGATTGCTTCTTTGGTGCCGCCTTTTTCGCTGGAGCTTTTTTCGCAGGACGCTTCTGATCGGGCTTTCCACTCACCTGGTTCTCGATCGCCTCGGCGTCGATACCGAGAGATTCCGCTAAGGCCCACAGCTCTCTGCGATCTTTCCCCATAGCGCGGTTACCCCAATCAGGGATAGCCAGAGGTCCGACTGCGAGGTCGCAGATGTAGCCCTCCAATTCGTCGTCCTTGGATTGCTTCAGTAGCGCAACGACCGTATCGTGCCGATGTTTGTCCTCGGCCTGCACCCAGCCGAGGAACTCGGAAAGCTCCCAAACGTTACTTTCCTCAAACAACCGGCTCATGGCCACGCGAAGCAGCTTCGACCCTTTGGCTTTTCGCCGAATCGCCGCATAAACGGCTTTCCGGATCGGCAACTCAGCGACCAACCACGCCGCCTCTTCGGCCTTCTCGCGCTTCTGGCGAACCTCCCAGCTTTCCTGCTTTGGCCCAGGAGCGGCCTTCACCGCGGGCGACGTGACTATGTGCGGGTGCACCTTGCATTTCGGATCGACGCAAACGTCGAGCAGCTCGCCTTCGTCCGTAATGCCTTTCTGCACGCTGCCACACTCGCCAGGCTTAGCCGAGAGCCACTGGCCTTTCTTGTAGCTCTTCTGCCCCTCGCGCACGCCCATGTAATTGGCCTGCATCGAAAGCTTCAGGAGCGGCTTGCCCGATTTCTCTGCGGCCTCGGCAGTGATATGGATGAAGGTTTTCTTCTTTTCCGAGAAGCAGTCAGGATCAGTGCACACATCGGCCTGCGCCGTCAGATCGGCGAAGAGCGCCTGGTCTGCCCCGGTCCTCTTCGGGCAATCCACGCATGCACCCGCGACGGGATGCATGTTCTGCGCATCCAGCGGCCACGGCGCCGACTTCAGATCGAGCAGAATGTGATCCTCGATCCAGGCGCGTAGGACCCGCTCCGAGATTGGCTCGAACGCATCGCAGTAATCGTCCGGCGACTTGCCTTGCGCGATCATCTTGGCGCGGCCAGATTCAGCGTCACGCTTTTCTTCGCGGACTTCGTTGATTACGTCTGGCAACATCTTGCCAGCGTTGTGCATGTTCAAGGCGCGATGCGTCGCCTGTACCTGCTGCTGCGGCGTCAGCTTCGCAATCAACAGCGCCGCGCCGAATGCGATCAGCCCCTCGCGCGCACATTCTCGAGCCTCGGGGATCAGCTCCAACAACCGGCGACGCGATCGCACATAGGCCGCCGGCTTTCCTACTTTGTGTGCCAGGGCGTCGTCTGGAATAACCAGACCCTCATCCGCCGCGCGCTGGATGAGCATCTCGTAGGCCTCAGCCTCCTCCATCGGGCTAAGATCGGCGCGCTGCAGGTTTTCCACGAGCTGCAGCTCGCGCGCATCAGCATCGTTCAGCTCGCGGACGATTGCGGGAACCGTATCGAGACCCAACATTTTCGCCGCACGCCAGCGACGCTCGCCGCCTAGAATTTCGTACCCGTCACCCAGAGGCCGCAGCTGCAGCGGGACCTTGATGCCGCCGCTCTGTATAGACTCGGCCAGCTCACGTAGCTGCGACTCATCAATGGACTTGCGCGGGTTTGTGGGCGAGGGAACAATCAGCGCGACGGGTATTTGCCGTACCTGCAGATCGATCGTGGTGGTCATTCCGCACCCCCGCCGATCTCGTTGGTCTGTTGAAATGCCGGCGGCCAGGGCGACACGTCAGCCCGATGATTGCCGCTATGACCCTTCTCCTTTTCGCATCGCACAGCGGATCCGAGCACCGGCAACAATGTGCCGCACCTCTCTGGGGCGCCCATCCGGTCGTTGGAATAGCCGTGCAGCCGCAGGGTACGCTCGACGATCTCCTGGATGGTTTCCACCTGGCGCGGGTCAAATGGGCGCGCGTGCCCCTCAGCACTCGCGCCCGTCGCTCCGGCTGCTTCGCATTCCTCCTTTTTGCTGGATTCGACTGCAGGGTGGATCCCTTTAGCTGGTTCCGTGGATTGCGTCTGTTTGATGACGAGATCGACAAGATCGAGCACGCGGCCCGTACGGCAGTGGGAGTAATGCCCACAACCTGGCCACACCTGAACCATTCGACACTCGACACATACGCGGCGATCAGGGCTCCCGATTGAACGGGTTATATTCCGTTCCGCCAGATCCTTCGCTGCAAAGATCAACTTCGCCAGCGCAATTTGTGTCGCAGCCCATCCTGGACGACGGACTGGCATCTCTTGCCCGAAATTGGGCGTTTCTAACGATTGCGATTGGATGCTGCGAGAATCATCCATTTGCGCTCTCCATAGCGTGAGCGCTCGATACCGCATGAGCGCGAGGCGATGGTAGAGCTACGGTTGCTGGTCTGAGCTACGCGCATACAACCGTAGGTCAGACCCCTCTCACATGCTAAATATGGGAGAGATTCCGGGCAGACTACCACCTGTTGCGCTTTGGAGGGTTGTTGCGGTGAAAATGGTGACCCCGGGAAGATTCGAACTTCCGACCTGCGGTTTAGGAAACCGTTGCTCTATCCACCTGAGCTACGGGGCCATCGGCTGGTTGCTTTGACGAGTCTTAGTCTATCGCATTGCATTCCTCTATAGTCATGGATCGATTGTGCTCACGACGAAACTTTCCAAGCAACGAGATCCGGGCAATTCCCGCCTGTCCCGCTTCAACCTGTTGATCCCATCACCGCTTTTGACAGCAGAATTTCATTCTGCTAGAAACAGAATTTCCGGGGAACTTCATTTCAACGGCATATCCATGGGTTTCCGGGTCTTTTCAGTCGATCGGGCGATCCATATCAACTTCATTTTCCACAATGGGATGTTCGAGAAGGCGGTGTAATTCCGCCACTGCCCCGCAACTGTAAGCGCGTATCTTCCGGTCCAGGTGCCGGAGGATGTTTCGACCGACACACCACTGAGGCAGAATGCTTCGGGAAGGTGGCCGGAGCAGTTCCCGCACGGGGAAGCGCGTAAGTCAGGAGACCGGTCCTATTGCGACATCAGCCGCGTTCCGAGGGGGAACGAAGGAGCCTATGCGTATTCATCAGCGGCATATCGTCCGCAGTCTCTTCTTTTGTGCGCTCGCACTTCTTGCTGGAATTCCTGCCAGTTCCGCACACGCTGCAATTGTGCGCGGTACAGTTACAGATCCGCTGGGTGCTCCGGTGGCCCGCGCCGAGGTGGCCCTGGTGGCAAATGGAGCCGTGCTGACCAGTGCAACCACCGGGCCGGATGGAAGCTACCAACTCACAACTCCAGAGGCGGGGCGCTTCTATGTGGTCGTCGCTGGCCGGACGTTTCATCAGATGACGACAGCCGGCTTTTATGCGGGCAGGCTGGATGCTGTTGAGCAGAACATCGTCCTTGAGCCGGAGTGGGTTCGTCAGGAGATCGTAGTCACAGCAACCGGGACACCCTTACCGCAGGAGCAGGTGAGTTCCTCGGTGACGCTGATTCCGAGGGCTGGCTTTGAAACGCATTCCGACCTGGTGGATACTCTTCGCCAGGTGCCAGGCACGTCGGTCGTACAGAGCGGGCAACGGGGCAGCGCGACGTCGCTCTTCGTGCGTGGAGGCAACTCCGATGCGAACAAGGTAACCTACGACGGAGTGACAGCGGAGGACATCGGCGGCCGATTCGATTATGGATCTGTTTCGACCAACGGGATCTCGAGCCTTGAGGCATATCGCGGACCGAACAGCGTCCTGTACGGCTCGGATGCCGCATCGGGCGTGGTAGACCTTGCGACGCCGCGGGGAACCACGGCCACTCCTTCCATCTTCTACGCAGGCGACGCGGGCAACTTCAGCACCTATCGAAATGAGGTGCAACTGGCCGGAGCACGCGGCAAGGCCGACTACTACGGCGCGTTTTCGCGGTTGAATACCTCCAACTCGCTACCGATGGACAAGTATCACGTGGCCACAGCCGCAGCGAACCTTGGCTGGCAGCCCAGCGCTGCGACACAGCTTCGGGTAACCGCGCACAACAGCGTCTCCGCAACCGGCCTGCCCGGCGCTTATGATTTCTATCTCTTAGCAAACGATGGCAAGCAATCCGACCAGGACACTTATGTGGGCGCGACAGTCGAGAACCAGACCAGCCCCGCATGGCACAACCTGGCACGCTATGGACTGGCGCGGAAGCGAGAACAGTCCGTGCAGTGGTATCCGGCTGGAATTCTCACCCAGTCGGGAGGCGCTTATCCGACCTCGAATTACTACGGCTTGCCGGTGACCATTCACGGCGCAAACGGATACGCGGTAAGTGGACAGGCGCTGCTGAACTACACCACGGACAACTTCGGCGTTTATCCCAACCGGTTTGATTTCGTCTCCAACCGCGATCAGCTCTACGCACAAAGCGATTACCGCTTCGGCCCTCACATGGTTGGGCTCGTAGGGTTCCGATTCGAAAACGAACGTGGCTCGGAGCGCTCGTCCGCATACTTCATCGATCAGTCGCTGGAGCGGACCAACTACGACTACACCGCACAGATCCAGGGCGACCTTCGCAATCGTCTCTTCTACACCCTGGGCGGCAGCCTGCTGAAGAATGAACTGTATGGAACGGAGACCAATCCGCGGATCGGGCTGGCCTACTATGTCGTGCGGCCTGGGCCGCGCATCTTCCGCGGGACCAAGGTGAAGTTCAACTTTGCCAAAGGGGTCAAAGAGCCGACTCTTACCGAGCAGTTCGGATCCCTCTATGCCTTTCTCGCCTCGCAGCCGGGAGGTTCGGCGGCGATCCAGAGCTTCCATATTTCGCGCATTGGAGCGGAACGGGCTCGCTCGTATGACGGTGGTGTGGAGCAGAATCTCTTTGGACAGCGGGTTCTGTTGCGCGTGACCTACTTCCACAACGAGTTTGGCAACCAGATTGAATCGGTGACTCCGGGAGTGATTCCGCAGTTGCTCCCCAACCTGACAGCCGCGCAGCAGCAGCAGCTTGAGGCATTGCTGCAGAACACCTATTCTTCGCTGAATCTGAACTCGCTCGACTTCCGTGCGCAGGGGCTGGAGGCGGAGACCGAGTACAGCATCGGCAGAAGGATCTTCCTTCGCGGCGGATATACCTACCTCGATGCGAAGGTGCAGCGCTCCTTTTCTTCCAGTTCGCTGTATCCGACGTATAACACGGGCCTGTCGACGGGACCGGTGCCGTCGTTCTCCAACGTGCCGATCGGCGCGTATTCGCCGCTCACCGGAGCGCGCCCCTTCCGCCGTCCTCCGCATACCGGCTTCGCCAGCGCCAGCTACACCAGCGGAAAATGGTCGGCGCAGGTTCTGGGAGCATTCGCCAGCCGGAGCGACGACTCGACCTTCCTCGCCTACAGCGATATCGAACAGGGGAATTCGCTTCTTCTGCCGAATCGCAATCTCGATCCCGGATTCGCGAAGATCGACCTGGGAGGCAGCTACCAGGTGCTTCCGTGGGTGGGGATTTATGCGCAGTTGGATAACCTGCTGAGCGATCAGCATCTCGCCCCAATCGGATACCAAAGCCTGCCCTTGAGCTTCCGTACCGGAATCCGGCTGGCATTAGGGAAGGGAATGACGAAGTAAATTGGGGGGATAGGAACTGTATCGGTTACAAATAGCCTCAGCCTTAGGCAGCCGAGGCAAAAGAAAAGCCCCGCGATGAGCGGGGCTTTTCCGTGTAACGGTGTTTCCGTGAGTTTTAGTACATGCCTTCCATGCCGCCGCCGTGACCACCGGCAGGTGCAGCCGACTTGGGCTCAGGAATGTCGGCAACCATGGCTTCGGTCGTCAGCATCAGGCCGGCGATGGAAGCAGCATTGAGCAGGGCAGTGCGGGTGACCTTGGTCGGGTCGATGACGCCGGCCTTGACCAAATCCTCGAACTTGTCCGTGGCTGCGTTGTAGCCATAGTGGACGTCCTTGCTCTCGTGGATCTTGCCCACAATGACCGCACCTTCGATGCCGGCGTTGCCAACGATCTGGCGCAGAGGCTCTTCGATCGCACGGCGGACGATCTGGGCGCCGATCTTCTCGTCGCCTTCAAGCGTCTTGATCAGAGAATCCACTTCGGCCGTGCAGCGGATCAGAGCAACACCGCCGCCGGGGACGATGCCTTCCTCAACCGCGGCGCGGGTGGCGTGCATGGCATCCTCAACGCGGGCCTTCTTCTCCTTCATCTCGGTTTCGGTAGCAGCACCGACCTTGATGACGGCGACGCCGCCAACCAGCTTGGCAAGGCGCTCCTGCAGCTTCTCGCGGTCATAGTCGGAGGTCGTCTTCTCGATCTGGTTGCGGATCTCCTTGACGCGGCCTTCGATGACCTTGGAGTCTCCGCGGCCTTCAACGATCGTGGTGTTGTCCTTGTCGATGGTGATGCGCTTTGCGCGGCCGAGGTCTTCAACCTTCACGTTCTCGAGCTTGATGCCGAGATCTTCCGTGATGGCCTTGCCGCCGGTGAGCTTGGCGATGTCTTCGAGCATGGCCTTGCGGCGATCGCCAAAGCCAGGAGCCTTGACGGCAGCGACGTTCAGTGTGCCGCGCAGCTTGTTCACTACCAGGGTGGCGAGTGCTTCGCCGTCAACGTCCTCTGCGATGATGACCAGCGGCTTGCCATTGCGGGCAACCTGCTCGAGCAGGGGAAGCAGATCCTTCATCGAGCTGATCTTCTTCTCGTAGATGAGGATGTAGGGCTCTTCGAGCGCCACTTCCATGCGGTCCGGATCGGTGACGAAGTAGGGGCTCAGGTAGCCGCGATCAAACTGCATACCTTCGACGACTTCCAGCTGGGTCTCGAGCGTCTTGGACTCTTCGACCGTGATCACGCCATCCTTGCCAACCTTGTTCATGGCTTCGGCAATGATCTTGCCGATGGTGGAATCGCTGTTGGCGGAGATCGTTCCCACCTGGGCGATCATTTCGCCGGAAACCGGCTTGGAGAACTTCGAAAGCGCGCCACCGGTCACAACACCCTGGTCGTCGCGCTTGCCAATGATGGCCTCGACAGCCTTATCGATTCCGCGCTTGAGTGCCATCGGGTTTGCACCCGCAGCAACGGTCTTGACGCCTTCACGATAGATCGCCTGTGCCAGAACCGTCGCGGTCGTGGTGCCGTCACCGGCTACGTCCGAGGTCTTGGAGGCAACTTCGCGAACCATCTGCGCGCCCATGTTCTCGAGCGAATCCTTCAGCTCGATCTCCTTGGCGACGGTAACGCCGTCCTTGGTGATGGTCGGCGAACCAAACTTCTTCTCAATGACGACGTTGCGGCCCTTGGGACCGAGCGTCACTTTGACGGCATCCGCGAGCGTGTTGACGCCGCGCAGGATTGCCTGCCGTGAATCTTCTCCATGCAGAATCTGCTTTGCCATTTCTATCCTTCTCCTTACGCCTGAAAGCAGTGGCTCTCAAGCGGCGAATCTTCTGATTTCCGTTCACCCGGACGCGCCGGCGTGAAGGATTGCCAGGTTATCCCGACACGAAAAAAGCGCATCGGAAGAAACCAGGTGCGCTTACTTGGACTTGAGTACGCCCAGGACCTCTTCCTCACGCATGATGAGGAAGTCCTCGCCGTCGATCTTGATCTCGGTGCCGGCGTACTTGCCGAAGAGAACGCGATCGCCAGGTTTGACGTCGAGCGGGAAGATCTTGCCTTCGTCATTCGACTTGCCCTTGCCTACCGAGATAACTTCCCCTTCCTGGGGCTTTTCTTTTGCGGAGTCAGGAATGATGATGCCGCCACGAACCGTCTCGCCTTCGTCAATGCGACGGAGCAGGATGCGGTCGTGCAGGGGAGTAAAGCTTGTCGCTACGGTTGCAGATGCCATTGCGTTACTTCTCCTTCGCGCGAGGGTTCGCCTCGCGAGTTTGCAACTTGAGTTCGAGATGGGTCTCGGGATGGATTGCAGACCTTCTAAAGTGCCGTCAGTGTCCAGCGCTTTAGCACTGTCGCCATCCAATTGCTAAAGATAGGCACTGGAAGAAGCGTTGTCAAGGGGTAGGCTGTGAATATCTTAGCGAATCTCACTCATGTATTACTACTGTGTAACTGTAAGATCCTGGACTGAAGGGCTTGCAGCGACTTGGATGCATGCGGCGCTATTCCCACCCGTCCACTGGATTGCATACAATGGCACCCATGCTGACCTCGCGTTTCCGCAACCTCTCCTGGTGCCTCCTTCCGCTTGTTCTGTTGGTTTTGCTTTCGCCGGCATCCGCCTTCCAAACCCAGGTGAAGCGTGGCCGCAAGTATGTTCCGCCACCGCCCACCGCCAAAATCGAGGTCACGGTCCTCCGCGCCTCCAGCGGCAAGCCCATTCCAAACGCCGCGGTCATCTTTCACGCCATGGAGGGCGAGAAAGACAAGGGCAATATGGAGTTGAAGACGAACGAGGAAGGCAAGGCGATCATCGACGTGATGCCGATTGGCGACGTCGTGCGGCTGCAGGTGATTGCCAATGGCTTTCAGACCTTTGGAGACGACTACAAGATCGAGACCGCCGAAAAGCAGATCGTGGTGAAGATGAAGCGGCCCGGCGAGCAATACTCGATCTATAAGCCCCATCCGGAGCAGGAGCAGCAGGCTCCCGCGGATGCAACGGCTCCCGACGCAAAGGATGCGCCAAAGAAGTAGCTCCTATCCGGTCATCCCGCAGGGCGGCGGCTTGTTAAGCTGCCGTCCTACCCTGGGGATCAGCCCTTCCAAAGGTCCATTTTTCTAGAGAGATGCGCCAGCTTGCCACCGGCCCGATTGCTTTAGACTTGCAAGATATGGATACGCTACTGGGAAAGGTTGCGCTGGTCACGGGCGCGGCGAAAAGGATTGGTCGCGCACTGGCAATTGGCCTGGCGCAAGCCGGAGCGGACGTCGCCATTACCTATCGCGGATCGGAAGCCGAGGCTCTGCAGACGGTGATGAACCTCGAGAGTCATGGACATCGGGCGATGGCGATACGCTGCGATGTTCGTTCGCCGGAGAGCATTACGAATGCCGTCGCAGGAGTGGTTTCTCACTTCGGCAGGCTCGATCTGCTGGTGAACAATGCCGGAGCCTTTGAGACGGCACCGCTCGAAGGAATCACCGTAGCGCAATGGGACGCCATGTTTGAGACGAATACTCGCGGGCCATTTCTGATGGCACAGGCAGCGTATCCGCATCTGAAAGCCAGCGGGGGAAGGATCATCAACCTCGGCTCCCTGGGAGGCCTGCATCCCTGGCCGACGCATGGTCACTACTGCACCTCCAAGGCGGCGCTGCATATGTTGACGCAAACCATGGCTAAGGGATTTGCGCCGGAGATCAGCGTGAATTGTGTCGCTCCGGGGATGATCGTGAACGACGAGGTCTCGGCGGAGTATGCCCATTTCGCGGCTAAGACGCCGATGCGGCGCAATGGGACCTCCGAGGACGTCGCCGCGGCTGTCCTCTTCTTTGCGACGGGACCCCATTTCATCACCGGACAGATTATGAGTGTAGACGGCGGCCTGGGTTTGTAAGCGAGCCAGGCGGATGCACCCTTCTGAACTCAGCGAGAGAAGAGGCGGCTGAGGAAGGAGCGTTTCTTCGTCTTGTCGTGTTCTTCTTCTGGGTAGAGTCCGATGGGCTCGGGCTGCTCGGGCCAGTTCTCTCCAAAGAACGCGGCGCGGGGGTTGGAGATGCACAGGCGATCGGCTGTCTCCTGACCATGGCGGTTGGCGATGTACTGGTAAGCGTGGCTCAACTGGGGTGGCCGGGAGGTCAGGTTGTGCGCATCGCTGGCGATAAAGTGCACCCAGTTTTTTCGCAGTAATTCATTGGAGAAGTGTTCAGCGGTCTTGCCGAAACGACCGGTCAGGGCGCCGGCTGTTACCTGCACGAGGCATCCGTTCCGCACCCACTCGGCCAGCCGCTCGGGCTGATGGGTGATGGTGGGATTGCGCTCCGGATGCGTGATGATGGGCGTCATCCGCGCCAGTTCCATCTCGAAGAAGGTTTCCGACATATTGGGTGCAATGCCCAGGTCAGGGAACTCCACCAGCAGGTAATTGGTCCCGTTAATGGTGTATTTGGTGGGGTTCTTCAGCGCGTCGGAAACATTGTCCCAGGAGAGGTGGAAGTCGCAGCCCAGCCCCAGGGTAATGCGGTCCTTGAGGCGGAGTCGCAACTCCGCCAGCCGCTCCTGGTTGACGTCAGGCCGATAGGCATAGGTGTCATTTGAGTGTGGCGTGCATACGATGTGCGTCGTGCCATCGGCAGCTGCGGCCTCCGCCATGGCGACCGAGGTTTCAATGTCCGGCGATCCATCATCGAGGCCGAATAACAGGTGGTGATGAATGTCGATCACTTAAAGGGCTCCGCAGCCGTTCTTATTGGTCTAGCGCGCTGCCAGCGCTGAAACCATCGATTGAAAGATTGCCAGACCATCGGATGAGCCCAACAGCGATTCGCTCGACCGATCCGGATGCGGCATCATGCCCAGTACATTGCGGCCTTCGTTCAGTACACCGGCAATATTCTGGATCGAGCCGTTGGGATTGGCCTCCCGGGTAATTTCGCCTTCTGGCGTTGAGTACCGGAATACGATGCGGTCCTCGCGCTCCAGTGTTGCCAGGGTCGCGTCATCGCAGAAGTAATTGCCTTCCATGTGTCCGATGGGAATCTTGAGGACCTGTCCTTTGGTCAGCCCCTGGGTAAAGGGAGTGGCGGTTGTCTCCGTTCGCACATAGACCTGCTTACAGATGTATTTCAGCCCCTCGTTGCGCATGAGCGCGCCGGGCAGCAGTCCGGATTCGCAGAGGATCTGGAAGCCATTGCAGATGCCGAGGACCAGGCCGCCCTTGGCTGCAAACTTCTGGACCGACTGCATCACCGGCGAGAAGCGGGCGATGGCTCCCGTGCGCAGGTAATCGCCGTAGGCAAATCCCCCGGGGATGATGATCGCATCGCAATTCTCAAGGCTCTCGGAGTCGTGCCAGAGAAAGGCGACCGGCTGGTGGACAAGCTCAGCGATCACGTTGTAAGTGTCATGGTCGCAATTGGACCCTGGAAAGACGAGGACGCCGAATTTCATACCTCTAGGCTAGCAGTTTCAGGGAGAATTGCGGTGTGGATTTGTATGGCCCTGCGGATTCGTACCGGGAGATGGATCCTCAGCCGGGTGTCGCGACTCTAAGAGATGAAGAGGTCGGTGATCGATGGCTATTGACCTGAAAAAGACCGGCGCCACAGCTGGCATGGCTTTGGTGAACTGGTGGCGTGCAGTTTCAATCGAGGCTTTATGCGTGGCGGTGATGTGGCTGATTGGCCTCTGGCTGCTACATGTGCCGCTGGCTCCGGCGTGGGCCCTGGTAGCGGGCCTGATGGCCTTCATTCCCAACATAGGCGGGGTAATCGCGCTGTTCGGTCCCGCGTTTTCGATCCTGCTGAGCGGGCACGATGAGATCCGTTTCTGGTATCTGCTCGGCATTTATGCCGTGATCGTGGTAATCGATCAGTTGCTGCTGCAACCTGTTTTGCTGAAGAGGACGAACCGGGTCCCGATCTGGGCGTCGATCCTGGTGCCGATCGTGCTGGGCATTGTGATTCCGTTCTGGGGCGTTCTGCTGGCTCCCCCGCTGCTGTCGGTTTTCTATGCGTTTCGCAAGCCGAAGGAGCTTCCGCCGCCCGGCGGGGTGGTTTGAGCTCAAATTCAGTGTGCCGGTTCACGCTGACAGTTCACGCCGTTGCGGCGGTCCGTGTGGATGAGGCTAAGGCAAGCCTCAGCATGGTATACTTCAGTGTTTGCGGGACGCGGTGAACAGAGTCTGTTTTTCACCCGATCTCCGCACAAATACCCCAAAACAAAGCCTCAGAGGTTCCCATGTCCGGCCATTCAAAATGGGCAACAATCAAGCATAAGAAGGGCGCGGCAGACGCCAAGCGCGGCAAGATATTCACCACCCTGATCAAGGAAATCACCGTAGCCGCCAAGGCGGGTGGGGGAGATCCCGACGGTAATCCGCGTCTGCGTACAGCCATCGCAGCGGCCAAAGCCGAAAACATGCCAAACGACAACATCAAGCGCGCCATCCAGCGCGGCACTGGAGAGATCGAAGGCGCGAGCTACGAAGAGATCACGTTCGAAGGCTACGGCCCCGGCGGAGTGGCAGTGATTATCGAGGTCTTGACCGACAATCGCAACCGCGCCGTCAGCGAAATCCGTCACTCCTTCACGAAGAATGGCGGAAATCTCGGCGAATCCAACTCCGTACGTTTCATGTTTTCCAAGAAGGGGCTGATCGCCATTTCCAAGAACGTGGCCGATGAAGAGAAGCTCATGAACCTCGTCATCGAGAACGGCGGCGAAGAGCTGAACGACGAAGGCGATACCTGGGAAATCATCACCGAACCGGCGGCATTCGAGGCGGTCCACAATGCGGTCAAGGCTGCCGGGATTCCGACCGAGATGGCGGAGATCACGATGCTGGCCACCACCTATACCAAGCTCGAGGGTGCCCCGGCCGCGCAGATGATCCGTCTGCTGGAAGCGCTCGAAGAGATGGATGACACGCAAAATGTCTACTCCAACTTCGATATGGACGCGAACCAGATGGAAGAAGTGGCGGGCTAAGCGGTCAGCTCTTGCATAAGTACAAGAGGCCGCCTTTCACGGCGGCCTTCTTTTTGGCCGGGTTACCCCGGATGCTGCACTTTAACTTTTGAAAAGGCACGAACGTATCTCATGAGAATTCGCCCGCTCGTTATTTCTGGTCTTGCTGTGACCCTGTCTATAGCTTCTTTAGCATCACCGAAAGTTCTGGCCCAGACTGCGGTCCCCGCGCCGAACGCGGCGCCGGAATCCAAGGCGCCAACGGCTCCCAAGGTGCCAACGGCTCAAGGGGCGTGGGAGTTCGGTCCATTCGCCAATGGCGGTTTTGGCGATGGGAATCGCTCCTCTTTCAAGTTCTTTGACGTTGGGGTTCACGCAGGCAAGGTGCTCACGAAGCCGTGGGGTCCGGGCCTTATGAACGGGCAGTTTGAATACGCCGCCGAGCTGGTTCCTTTCTGGCAGTCGTATACGCCGGCAGCGCATCTGGAGAACGTGAGCTATGTGCAGAATGGAGTTACGCACTTTACGCAGGTCCCCGTCAGCGGAGGTACGTATACAGGTGTCAGCATCACTCCTATTATCCTTCGGTGGAATTTCAAAGGCACAAAGAAGGTAGTTCCATTTGTGCAGGGAGCTGGCGGCTTGATCTGGACCAATCACAAGTATCCGCCTGACTATATGGTGCCCAAAGGAGTTCCGGGAAGGACCAGCGTATTTAATTTCACGCCACAGTTCGGGATTGGATTTCACTACTTTGTGAGGCCGAAGGGCTCGATCACCTTTGGCGCGAACGCCGTGCACATCTCCAGCGCAAGTCTGGGAGACCGGAACCCTGGGGTGAATGCCAGCGTGCAGTTCCAGGTTGGCTACACCTGGTGGAGGTAGAGGCATCGACAGCATAACCATGCAAGGCGCAGTGGCTGATACGCAGAGAAACGGCGGATCCGTTGAACCAGGGACGGGACCGGTTCTCGAATGCGTCCCCAATTTTTCCGAGGGGGAAGACGAGTCGAAGGTCCAGGCCATCGTGGCAGCCATGCGGGTCGATGGAGTGAGCCTGCTCGACTGGTCGCTGGACAAGGACCACAATCGCTCCGTGGTAACGATCGCGGGGCCGGCGCAGCAGGTGGTGGAGGCGGCAGTCCGCGCGGCAGGGAAGGCTGCGGAGTTGATTGATCTTACCCGGCAGCAGGGCGCGCATCCCCGCATTGGCGCAGCCGACGTGATCCCGTTCGTTCCGCTTTCCGGCTGCACGCTGGTGCAGTGCGCAATGCTGGCGCGCCAGGCCGGGATGGAGATCTGGAAGCGTCATGGCATTCCTGTCTATTTTTATGAAGCTGCGGCAGCCAGGCCGGATCGGGCATTGCTGGAAGACGTCCGCCGCGGGCAGTTTGAAGGACTGCGTGACGCGGTTCGCAAGGAGGCTGCGCGGCGTCCGGACGTGGGCGGCCCCGATCTGCACCCGACTGCGGGAGCTTCTGCCGTGGGAGCGCGCAAGTTCCTCATCGCCTACAACATCTATCTGGAATCGAATGATGTCGCAGCCGCCCGCGCGATTGCGCGGGAGATTCGTGCCTCCAGCGGCGGATTGATCGGGGTGAAGGCGATGGGCGTGCTGGCGCAGGGGCATGCTCAGATCTCGATGAATATCACGGACTTCAATGCAACGCCGGTATCGCAGGTCTTCAACGCGGTCAAGCGACTGGCGGCGCGATATCACACGCGTCCCGTATATGGGGAGTTGATCGGATTGATTCCTGAAGCCGCATATGAGCGGGAGAGCGAGTGGGCGCGTCAATTAAATGGGTTTGATCCAGAGGAAAAGATTCTCGAGCGCAAGCTTAAGAATCCGATGCCCTGGCCGGCAAGTAAAATAGCAGGGTAAAACGGGGATTTGGAGCGCTCCGCTCCGGAAGGTGACGAAGAGTGAAGATCTGCAAGAATATGATTCGACAATGCGCCATCGCTACGGTGGGCCTGATGCTGGCCGCACCAGCCTTTGCCGCTCAACTGGGCGGCGATGCACGCTCCGCCATTCCCAAGGATCTGCAGCAGCTAATCGTGGTCGACTATCGCGCGATGCAGAACTCGGCTGCAGCGATGCAGTTGAAGAGCCGCGTACTGCCGCCCGAAATCAAGCAACTGGAGCAGGCACTCAAGGTATCCGGTCTGAACGAAAACCATGACGTGGACCAGCTCGCCTTCGCCGCGTTCCGCCTTGGCGGCAGCAGTGAAAACACGCGCACAGTTGGCATTGCGCAGGGGCAGTTCTCGGTCGCGGATATCCTCGCCAACTTTAAGAAGAAGAAGATCAAGCCGACACTGCTTCGCACCAATCGCATCTATCCGATGGCCAACAGCGGCATGGTCGTCACCTTTGTTGATCCAACCACAATGGTCTTTGGCGCAAGCGACGCCGTGCGCTACGCGCTGGACGCACGGGACGGTCTGTCGCAGAGCATGCTGAACAACAGCACCATGCTGGAGATGATGCAGTCGGTGGATACGGAGCCGCTGTGGAGCATCCTGGACCAGAAAGGCACCCAGACGATGATGCGGTCGGTGCTGGGTGATGCTGCGCAGTTGGCGGACTACGAGACCGTTAAGAAGCGGCTGCTGAGTTCGCGCTACACCATGAACTTCCAGAATGGAGTGAAGTTCAATATGGACGTGATTACGCCGGATACCTTTACCGCTGCAACCATGTCCTCACTGCTCAATGCTGCGGCCCTCTACAAGAAGATGAGCGGATCGGCAGCAGAAAAGCAGGCGATCGAGAGCACGAAGATCGACTCCGACTCCGGCAAGCTTGAAGTGCGCTTCGCCGCCTCGGACAGCCAGTTCTCCAGCCTGCTCCAGTCGCCGCTGTTCCAAACCGTAGTGCGCTAGAGAGTGCGCTGGATCATTAGAGAATCTCAGCAAGATAAAGGAGGCGCCTTGGCGCCTCCTTTATCTTGCTCCAGCGTTTGTCTTGCTCCAGCGTTGCTTACCTGCTAACCGTCAGTTGGGGAGCCCAGGTGACGTCGCCTGCCTCATGGATGGTCACCAGCAGCGTCCCCTCCTGCCCCTCATCCAACTCGGGTCCCACCGCGTGGTGCGCCTTGCCCTGCGCATCGGTGAAGTCGAGCTTTGCGGAGCCGGAGCCCTGAATCTTGAAGCGGTAATGGTAATTTGCGTTCGCCTCCAGGTTGGTCATTCCGAAACTGGCGCTGGGATAATCCAGCTCGACCAGCCGCACTGGTCCTCCCGCGTGGTTCACGATCGTTACTTGTACAAAGGCGGAATGGCAGCCGGAGATGGCAGAGAAAGCCGCGATGGCGGCAAGAAGCGCTGCACGCCTTGCGGCGCGAGCACAGCGAGGCCCGGTGAAGATCATAGAGAAGTCTTACGTTCGAGAACCCTCGCCGTCAAGACCACGCCGGTGCGGTTGTTGTGCAGCGTGATCGAAAACCCGAGCACGTTCCACACCCACTCCTCTCCCTTGCGCGGAAGATTCAGCAATCCCCGGTAGGTGCGGTCAATATAGGTTTCGCGCGTTGTGGCGACGTTGCGCAGGATTTCACGCCAGTCCGGGGCGAGTTCCGGAATCTCCTCAAACATATTGCGGCCGGGAAACCACTCGCGGGGGTGGCCCAGCAGCTGGGCGCAGGATTCGTTCACATACTGCCAGTTGCCCTCGGCATCGAGGATCTCCAGCACGACATCGTCGCCCATCGCCATATTGATGCGGGAATAAAAGAAGTCCCGGGCATCGACAACAACGGGCTTGCCCCGCCGCTTGGCTTCAAAGGAGCGGAGCGCAGTGACCAGGTCGTCGATGGAGCTGTACCCCTTGAGAAGGTGCATGTCCTCCACTCCGCCAAAGCGGCGTTCGAGCGTAGCCGAAAGGATGATGATCGGGACCTCCGGCCTGCGATCCCGCAATTCGGCGGCGACCTCCGTTCCGAACTTGCCCGCACCCAGGTGATAATCCAGCACCGCGATGTCGATGCAGTCCAGCATTGCCTCGGCTTCTTCAATGGTGCTTGCCGTCTCGGTCAGATAGCCATATTTGCGGAGGATTGCCGAGCGCAAGAGCAGGTTGTCCACGTCGTCATCCAGCAGAAGCACGCGAATGGGTTTGCCGATGCTTTGCTCGCTGACGCTGCTGCCGGGCTGTCCAATTCCTGTTTCGTCTTTGGGCATGCTGCTAGCTTGGATGCGAAAATCGCGCTTGCGTTGGGTTCACTCTTCCGGAGAGATTTTGCGCTGAAGGCGCTTTACTTCGCGCATTAGTTCCGGCAGGCGGGGAAAGGCATTGGAGGCCCGCATCCACTGATTATGATCGAATCCCGGAGTGCCGCTGATGATCTTTCCCGGTTCGACATCCCCATGGGTGCCGGATTGGGCCGTGACAATCACGCCGTCGCCGATTGTACAGTGCCCCGCAATTCCCACCTGGCCGGCCAGCACCACGTTCTTGCCAATATGCGTGGAGCCGGCGAGCCCAACCTGGGCGCAGATCAGGGAGTCTTCACCGATGGTCGTGCCGTGGCCCACGGTTGTCACGTTGTCAATCTTGACGCCGCGGGCAATACGCGTTTCTCCCACTGCCGCTCGGTCCACGCAGCTCTGTGCCTGGATCTCGATATCGTCTGCCATGCGCACAATGCCGGATTGCAGGATCTTATGCCAGTGTCCGGCATCGTCTTTGGCAAAACCGAAGCCGTCCGCGCCGATCACGACGCCGTTCTGCAGGGTAACATTGTTCCCCAAAATGCAGCCTTCGCGGACGATTGCGTGAGCATGCGCGAAAAAGCGATTGCCAATCCTGGTGTTGGGGTAGATCACGACGTGAGGTAGCAGAGTAGCATCGTTCCCGATCACCACTCCCGCGCCGACGACGGCATACGCTCCAACGTGCGCGTTCTGGCCAAGGCGGGCTGTGGGATCGATGACGGCGGTAGGGTGGATGCCGGGTGCGTAAACGGGTAGCTGGTAAAACGCTTCGATCGCCCGTGCAAAACCAAGATATGGATTGGAGGTGCGGAGGGTTGCGGTCGGAATCTCAGGGAAGTCCGGTTGGACCAGGATTGCGCCGGCGCGCGTCGTCCGGGCGTGAGCCGCGTATTTGAGGTTGGCGACGAAGGTGACCTGATGCGGGCCTGCTTCCTCAATTCCGGCAACGCCGGTAATCTCCAGATTGCCATCTCCGCGGCACTCTGCCTGCAAAATGCGAGCGAGCTCTGCTAGCTTCATGCTCAAGATTGTAATCGCCTCCTTCGAGCGATGGTCAGGCGGAGAGATTCTGCGGGAATAGAGTCTCCTGCTCCGGTGCGGCGCCCTTGCGTTTCGCAGCTCCGATGACAGCCAGCACCTCGAACTCGACCACTGAGCTTCGTGGAACAAAGATGCGCTGCGTGTTCGAGCGTGTATCCGGCGGAGTGAGGAAGAGGCCCTCCTGTTCAATCAGGCTGACGTCGTTTGCCGCTAATCCCTCGATCAGGTCTCCATCCTGCAATCGAAGCCGCAGCCAGAGGCCTTCGCTTCGCGGGCGGGCAGGGAAGTTCTTGCGCAGCAGCCGCTCAGGATTGTTTAGCTCGCCGGAGTTGAAATCCCGGACAAAGCAGACCCATTTCAGGTCCTTGAGGTCATAGCTGGCGACCTTGCCACTTAGATCGAGCAACTCCAGCTTGCCGCCGGAGACGAAGCCGGTGGGCTCCAGATAGCCCGCCACCCAATCGCGGCTCAGCTTGCGCAGGATCGCTTTCTTACGGCTGGCAGACATTGGAAACTTCTCCATTCCACGAGGTGAAAGTGTTGGCGGCCTTGAACTACGGATTGTCGCATGTGTAGAGGAGCCGCAGCGAAAATTGTGCAAAACGGTAGCCAACAGCGTGAACGTATGATAAGTTATTGCTTTGCGATAAGCAGTAGCCAGCTTCTAAGCTATTGTAAGAAATAAGTTTAGAGGTACACAGCGCGACTGTTGGAGTCGTACGTACAGGCCATGCCCGACTACATTTATCTCCTCGAAAATCGCCTATCCCCCGGACAGCAAAATGCTCTGAAGGTAGTTCGTGACGCCGCTCGCGATGCCCAGATGACTGTATTTCTTACCGGTGGGGCCGTGCGTGACCTGACCAGCGGCTCACCTGTCCGCGACCTTGATTTTTCGGTTCAGGGAAATGCGTTCAAGCTAAAGAAAACATTGGAGAAAGCAGGCGGTGTTCTCGCCGGGGAAGAAGAGCACTCTCACACCCTGTTTTTCCATTTCGGCGGGGGGACGCGCACGGAGATCAGCAGTACGCGCCACGTTGAGTACCCAAAACCCGGCAAACCTGTTTACCACCTTGCTAGTATCCATGAAGATCTGCGGCGGCGTGACTTTACCGCCAACGCGATGGCTCTTTCTCTGAATGAGGGCTCCTATGGACTCCTCATGGACCCGCTCAACGGGGTGGCGGATATTGAGTCAAGACTCTTGAGACTGGTGAGCAATTACGGCTTTCTGGAGCAGCCCGTCCTGCTGGTTCGCGCCACTCGTTTTGCCGCGCGGCTGGGCTGGGAGTTGGAAGAGAAGACCCGTGTCCGTTTTGACAATGCCAGGGAGGAAGGGGTCATCAGCCATCTCTCCGACTGGCATCGGGGCTATGAACTGGAAGAGATTGGGCATGAGGAAGATGGTCTCCGCATCCTGAAGGTGATGGAAGAGGCGGGCTGGATGAAGTACCTTGACCCGGCCTGGACCAGCGCCAAGGCGGACGTTGCCGGCCTGGAAAAGCTGCGCGAGGTATTGAATCAACTCCAGATGCAAGGGGTAAACCCGGATACCTCTACCGCCCAAATGACCTTGCTGACGGCGAAGATGTCGCCTCGCGAGCTGGCGGATCTGAAGAAGCTCTTTGTGCGCCCGGGATTTGTGGAAGAGTGGAACGCCCTGGACGGTCAGGCAAAGGAATTTGCCAAGGTACTGACATCCAAGCCGGTCGCGACGCCCTCTGCGACCTGGAAGCTGCTGACCACGAGCAGCCCGGAGGCGGTGCTCTGGCTTGGTTTTACCAGCAAGAGCTCCGCAGTACAGGAGAAGTATCACAACTTCTTCTCCGTATGGCCGGAGGCGCGGCAGAAGATTCCCTATGCGCTGATGCAGGAGATGCGCATCCAGCCGGATCTTCCTGGATATCAGGAGCTGCTGCAGAACCTTTTCTTTGAACTGATAGATGGCAAGCTGGAGACCCAAGAGCAGATTCGCGCCTATCTCGAGCCTTTCTCTCCTCCTGCTCCGCCTCCTCCTGTCATCATTCGCCGCCCGAGGGGAAAGAAGTCTGCTGAAGCCAAGGCCAGGGCAAAGGCCGAAGAGGCCGAAGCAGAAGAGATGGCGGAAGAGAATCTGGAAGAGTTGCCGGAAGGCATGGACCTGAAGCTCGGCCTGGATCATGCCGATCACGCCGAGGATGAGGAAGAAGAGGAAGAAGAAGCCGAACTCAAACCTGCTCCCAAGCCTGCGACGCGGACCAAGGTAGAGCCGAAGGTCGCGATGAAGGCCGATACCAAACCGGTGGTTGCTGCGAAGGCCGTCGAAAAGCAGCCTGTTGCTAAGGCGCCTGCTGCGAAGAAGGCGCCAGAGCCGAAGCCGGCAGAGAAGGCTGGCGTGGCGAAGGCGGTTCCGGTAAAAGCTGCGGCAGGGAAGGTGCCTGCAAAGGCAGCGCCTGAGAAGAAAGCCGCCAAGCCAGCGGAAAAGAAACCAGCGCCCGTGGTGAAAAAGGCTGTACTGGCCAAGCCTGTATTGGCAAAGGCCGGGGCAAAGAAGGCCGTGGCTAAGCCGGTGGTTCCTGCCAAGCCGGCGACAAAGACGCCAACAGGAAAAGCTCCGGCAGCAAAGCCTCCGGCCGCAGCAAAGAAGGCTGCACCGAAACCGGTTGCGAAAAAAGCAGCCAAGCCGGTAGCGGGTAAGGCCAAGGTGGTTGCAAAGCTTTCCAAGCCTGTGACCAAAGCTAAGCCAGCGACGAAGCACGTCCTTGCGAAGGCGGCCAAGAAGAAACGATAGCTTGGGAGATTGCTCGAAGCGAGGGGTGCTGCATCGGCGGCACCCCTCGCTTTTTATTTGCGAGTTATGTGGATTTTTATTTGTAGGTCATGTGAATCGTGATCTCGGTTACCGGGCAGGCGACGTGGACGAGAGCCTCCTGAAAAGGAGGAGCTTTCAGCAGAACTTTTGGATTATTGGCAAAGCCGAATCCTTCGAGCGGCCATCCGAAAATGTTGCGGTCCATCTTGCGGTTCCCGTTTTCGTCATGGATCACGGCGACGGCGTAATCCCCCGGTGGCATATCAGCGAATGTGGCTGTCCCGGTGCTGCCCATGATGGGGTATGGGCCGTGGCGAAAGGCCTTGTCGGTGTTCTCCGGCCATCCGTCGGGGGAGCGGAATATGGTAGCGCCGAGGGCCCCCTTCTCATTGCGAATTTTGTCCACGTGGATGACCAGCTGACAGCCGGAGCTGGAATCCGCAAAGCCCGGACGGGCCACGAACAAGAGAGAGAGAACCAGCAGCGCTGGCAGTCTAAGCGCGTCGAAAATCATTCGGCCACCTTTTTGATATCCAACAGAACCATTCGCAACCTTTCTAGAACCACCTGGCTATTTTTTCATACAATCCTGGCAAGGATAGTCCACACTGCTTCGATATGCAGGCGTGCCTTGCAAGGGACTCTCGCGGTTAGGAACGGCTTTTCCTCAGCAAAGTGTTCGATCCCTGGCTGACATTGCTCGACCATGGCTGCTGACGGAATAGAATCAGATCAGCGCCATGGCTGAATTTACCCACCTGCATCTTCATACGGACTACTCCTTGTTGGACGGCGCCTGCGACGTTGAAAAGCTGGTGTCGCGTGTTGGCTCCATTGGCCAGAAGGCCGTCGCCATCACCGATCACGGCAACATTTACGGCGCGGTGCACTTCTTTGACGCAGCTAAGAAGCAGGGCGTTAAGCCCATCCTCGGCTGCGAACTCTACATTTGCCAGAAGGAGGATCACCGGGCCGACCCGCAGGGGGATGACTACAACCATCTCCTGGTGCTGGCGGAGAATGAGGAAGGGTACCGCAACCTGGTGCGGATTACCTCGGAGGCATCGCTCCACGGCTTTTACCGTAAGCCGCGCATCAGCAAGAAATACCTTGCAGAGCACGCCAGCGGACTGATCGGTTTCTCCGGCTGCCTGGCGGGAGAGTTGTGCCAGGAACTCCTGGAGGGCAAGTACGACGAGGCTCGCCACACGGCGATGGAGTACAGGGACATCTTCGGCAAAGGCAACTTCTTCCTTGAGATTCAGGATCAGGGGCTGGAGCTGGAGAAGAAGATTCACAACGACCTGTTCCGCCTGGAGAAGGAGCTGGAGATTCCGCTGGTGGCTACCAACGATAGCCATTATCTGTGCGAGGATGACCACCACGCGCACGAGGTGCTGCTCTGCGTGCAGACTGCGGGATCGATCCACGATCCCAAGCGCTTCAAATTTGACAGTGACCAGTTCTACGTCAAATCCGCCGAGGAGATGGAGCGCACCTTCGCGCACGCGCCCGAGGTGGTGAGCCGCACGATGGAGTTTGCCGAACGCTGCACGCTGAAGCTGCACAAGGTGGAGAATCCCTTTCCCGCCTTCGCGGTTCCAGAGGGGCACACGGTAGACAGCTACTTCGAAGAGGTCTGCCGCGCGGGTTTCCGCAAGCGCATGGATACGGCGGTTCGCCATCTGCAGGATCGCGGCCAGTTGCGTCGAACGATCTCGGAGTATGAGCAACGGCTGGAGACAGAGATTGCGATCATCAAGCAGATGAAGTTCTCAGGCTACTTCCTGATCGTCTGGGACTTTATCCGCTACGCGAAGGAGCAAGATATTCCAGTGGGTCCGGGACGCGGATCTGCGGCGGGTTCGCTGTGTACCTACTGCATGGAGATCACCAATATTGACCCCCTGCAGAATGCGCTGCTGTTTGAGCGCTTCCTGAACCCGGAGCGCATTTCGATGCCCGATATCGACATCGATTTCTGCATGAACCGGCGCGGCGAAGTGATCGATTACGTGACCCGGAAGTATGGCCGCGAGCAGGTGGCGCAGATTATCACCTTCAACACCATGGCGGCTAAAGCTGCCATCAAAGACGTAGGCCGCGCGCTCGATATGCCGTATGGCGATGTGGATCGGATCGCCAAGATGATTCCGGCAACGATCGGTGTCACGATCGATGCGGCGCTGGCGGAAGAAGGTCCGCTGAAGAATGCCTATGACCATGAGCCGCAGGTTCATGAGCTGATCGATACTGCGCGCAAGCTGGAGGGGCTGGTGCGTGGCGCCGGAGTACACGCGGCAGGCGTCGTGATTGCGCCGCAGCCGCTCACGGAGCTGGTTCCGTTATCGCGCAGCAAGAACGATGAAGTCGTCACCGCCTATGACATGAAGGCGGTTGAAAAGATGGGCCTGTTGAAGATGGACTTTCTCGGCCTGACGACGCTGACGGTGATTGACGATTGCTTGAAGTTGATCAAGGAGCACCGCGGCATCGACCTCGATCTGGCGAAGATCGCCCTCGACGATGAGGAGACCTATGAGAAGGTCTTTCATCGCGCGCTGACCTCCGGAGTCTTTCAGTTTGAATCGGGCGGCATGCGCGATGTGTTGCGCCGCTACAAGCCCACCTCGATCGAGGACCTGACGGCACTGAATGCTTTGTATCGGCCGGGTCCGATTCAGGGTGGCATGATCGACGACTTCATCGAGCGCAAGTGGGGACGCCGCAAGGTCACGTATGAGCTTCCTGAGCTGGAACGGATTCTGAAGGAAACGCTGGGCGTGATTGTCTACCAGGAGCAGGTGATGCAGATCGCCAACGTCCTGGCCGGCTATTCGCTGGGAGATGCCGATCTGCTGCGCCGCGCCATGGGTAAGAAGAACGCCGAGGAGATGGCAAAGCAGCGCAACCGCTTTGTCGCTGGTGCGGCGGAGAAGGGGCATCCCAAGGATACGATCGCGCACATCTTCGACCTGATGGAGCAGTTTGCCGGATACGGCTTCAACAAGTCGCACTCCGCGGCGTATGCGCTGCTGGCCTATCAGACGGCCTACTTGAAGACGCACTATCCGGTGGAGTTCATGGCGGCGCTGCTGACGTCGGAAACTTCAAAGCCGGAGAATGTCGTCAAGTACATCAAGGAGTGCCGCGAGATGGGCATCCCGGTTGAGCCTCCCGATGTGCTGTTCTCGCACGCACACTTCACTCCGCATAACGAAGCGATTCGCTTTGGCCTGACCGCGATCAAGAACGTCGGCGGCAATGCGATTGAATCCATTCTGAATGCGCGCCGCGAACTGGAGCAGCAGGGGCACACATTTACCTCGTACTGGGAGTTCTGCGAGAAGGTCGATCTGCGTTTGATGAACAAGCGCGTACTGGAGTCGCTTATCAAGGCGGGTGCGCTTGACTCCCTGGGGCGCAGATCGCAGTTGATGGCCGCCGCCGACCGGGCGATGGAGCGCGCCCAGAAGGCGCAGAGAGACGCCGCGGCAGGGCAGCACGGGCTCTTTGGCCTCTTCGACGATACGCCAGCGGCCTCGCGCAACGGCGAGGATCTGCCGCAGGTGCCGGACTGGAGCGAGAATGAGCGACTGCAGGCGGAAAAAGAAGTGCTGGGTTTGTTCGTCTCCGGCCACCCCCTCGACAAATATGCGGAGAAGCTCCGCAACATGAATGTGGTGGATACCCAGACCGCAGCCGAAATGAAGCCAGCACCCTCCAGCGGGCGGCGAGGGCAGCAGCCGGAGAACCTGATTGGCATTGCCGGCGTGATTGCCTCGCTCAAGGTGGCCAAGTCCAAGCGCACGGGCGAGTATTATGCCCAGGCGAGCCTGGAAGACACCGTCGGCAAGATCGACCTGATCTGCTTTCCGAAGGACTATGAGCGAAACGCCGAGACGTTGAAGATGGATGTTCCGGTGCTGGTGAAGGGGACGTTGCGCGCAGAGGAAGATGCGGCCCCGAAGCTTTGCGTCTCCTCGATACAGGCGCTCGAAGATGTGAAGCTCAAGCTCCCGCAGAATGTACGCATCCGCGTTGCGCTGGAGCGCTCGAGCGACCAGACGCTGGTGGAGTTGAAGAAGCTGATCGAGGGCGCCCCAGGCCCTGGACACATGATGCTGAGCCTGGAACAGACGGGCGACTTTGAAGCCGTTCTCGAATTGGAGCGCTTTACGGTGAGCGCGGATCGCGCCTTTGTAGAGCGCGCCGAGGAGCTGCTGGGAAGAGGCTCGGTTCAGGCGGTAGATTAGCCAGTCAGCCGGTCAGCGAAAAGCGGAGAAGTGGTCAGGGAAAGTGGTCAGCAGTGAGAAGAAGGTCGCCCGGTTTAAGAGATGCCTTGCTCGCTCGCTAACTTGCTGAGCTGCTAACTCGCTGACTTGCTAACTTGCTGCTATACAATCAGAGAGATGTTCTGTAACGGGGCATTGTGCTGACGCAATCTCCGGGGCAGGCAGCGGTAGAAGCAACTCATGACAGAGCAGGTAGAGAAACTGGAGCAAGTGCAGGCAGTGGCTGCACCGGTACCCGAGGCGTGGAAGGCCACGGAACTGGCACGGCATCCGCAACGGCCCGACCCCATGGACTTCATCAGGCGTCTCTTCACGGATTTCAGCGAAATTCACGGTGATCGCGCCTTCGGCGACGATCTGGCGATGACCTGCGGCATGGCTCGTTTTCACGGCGAAGAAGTGCTGGTGATTGGCAACGTGAAGGGGCGTGGCATCAAGGACAAGATTCGCCACAACTTTGGCAGTCCTAACCCTGAGGGCTACCGCAAGGCGCTCCGCACGATGAAGATCGCGGAGAAATTCGGGCGGCCCGTCTTCACGCTGATTGACCTGGTGGGAGCGGCTCCCGGGCTGGGCGCCGAGGAGCGTGGGCAGGCGGAAGCGATTGCGCGGAACCTGCGCGAGATGTCGCGGCTTCGAGTTCCTACCATTGCCACCATCACCGGTGAGGGCGGCTCCGGCGGCGCACTCGCACTGGCCGTGGCGGATCGCGTGCTCATGCTGGAGAATGCGGTGTACTCCGTGATTTCTCCCGAGGGATGCGCCTCGATTTTGTGGCGGGATGCGGCCCACCGCGCACAGGCCGCGGGTGCCATGAAGACCAGTTCCTGCGATGTGAAGGCGCTGGGCTGCGTGGACGACGTCGTGCCCGAGCCTCCGGGTGGCGCGCATCTGGACGAGGACTCTGCGGTAGCTATGCTCGACGAAAAACTGCACTGGCATCTGAACGATCTGCGCTCACTGCCGGTGGAGGAAATGGTGCGCAGGCGGCAGGCAAAGTTCCGTAACATCGCGCAATTCTTTACCTCCTGAGAGGATGCTGGTGTTGCAGATGGCAAAGACCCGGATCGTGTGCCGGGGATACCGCAGCTTGGTCGATCGAGGGGGTTCCTGTTGAGTGAATTCGGCCCGCGTAGGAACCTTGGACGCCTGGACAGGCTTCGCGCCTTAGGCTTCTTCATCGTCGCGATGATGTACTTCCTGTTCGCGCAGGTGCTCTCTGCGAGTGCGGCACGGGGACTGACCAGCGGGGATTGGCGCGAGCTTATATCGCGAACTCTGCTTTTGTTCCTCCTGGTGATTGGCTACGCGGGCATGGGGTACGCGTTCCAGTTGCAGCGCGAGCCGGTCAAGGCGATGGGCCTGTTCCGGCGTGAAGGCTGGAAGCGCGAGTTTGGCCTTGGCGTTGCGCTCGGGTGGGGAGGCGTGCTGGCTTGTGTCCTGCCGATCGCGCTCGCCGGTGACCTGGTCATCACTCTCTGGAGCACTCCGCGTCAATTCGGAATCCTGTTGCTCAATATTGTGGTGCTCGCCATTGCGTCTCTTGGCGAGGAAGTAGCTTTTCGCGGATATCCCTTTCAGCGCCTGATCGAAGCGATTGGTCCCACTACGGCCACGATCCTGATGGCTCTCTTCTTCGGACTGATTCATCTGCGCAATCCGGGTGCGACCAGCGCGAGCACGCTGGTAACGGTGCTGAGCGGAATCCTGCTGGCGACGGCCTACCTGCAGACGCGGGCACTCTGGCTTCCCTGGGGATTTCATTTTGGCTGGAATACGGTGATGGCGGTGCTCTTCGGACTGCCGGTCAGCGGCCTGAATTTTTCCGCTGTGATTGAGAGCAATTCGATCGGCCCAAGGTGGTTGACCGGGGGCAGCTACGGACCCGAAGGCAGCCTGACCGCTGTAGTGGTGCTGGTGGTGGCTCTGGTGGTCCTGGTAAAGACCACACGCGAGTACGCGTGGAAGTACGCGCAGCCGGTGATCGTGCCCGGGGGCATTCCGGTTGACCTGGATGCGGCCGCGACGAGAATGCATCAGGCAGCACAGGTTCAATCCGCGGAGCCAGCCGCGTCGAATCTGGTGCAGATTGCAGCCGTGACCTCGCAATCCCCGTCGGTGATCGCGCCGTCTCCACAGAAGATGGAAGCTGGAACGGAGCCCCGGTCTGAAGCCCCGGGCAAGATCGAAGCCGAATTGCCGGCGGAGACCGAACCCCCGATCTAGGGTCTACTGCAACACTTCAACGACTTCGGCTCCTCCTCTTGCCATCAGAGCGGAATCGCGCGATTCTTAGCGTGAGTGAGGACTATGACCCGCCTCCCGGTGCGCCGTCTGCTTCCGCGTGGTACGCCGATTCCGATTGCCTGTGGCGTGATGCTGCTGGCGATGGGTATTAGGGATTTGCCTGCGCAGATTTTGACGATCGGTCCCAATTCGACGTATGCCCGTTATGCGACGATTCAGCCCACGCACATCGATCTGCCGAACAATCGCCTAACCGGAAAGACACGCCAGGAGCTGCTCCGCCTGCTGCAAGCAGAGCAGGGGTTCGCGGTGCGCCCCGTCCCCAAGGGGAGCCGCGGGCTGGTGCTGCGGGCCAACGGGAGTTTCGATCCCGATGGAACCAACTATCTGCACGCGCTGGAGGAAAAGGGCGTTTCGGTGAAGCCGGGGGATCGGGTGGTGATCACCGATGTGAAGATCGAGCATAACCGGATTGTGTTTGACCTGAACGGCGGCCCCGATCGCAAACATAAATGGCTGCGGCATATAGAGATTGGCACTTCCACGACCACGCCTATCGTCAATGATCAGGCGGAGGAGCCGGTTGGATCGCGGGTGACGCTTCTCTTTGAGCGGGAGGTGCCGGAGCTGACAGGGGCGCAGGTCAAGGCTCTGTTTGGGCCGATTCTCGACTTCACCTTTAAGACTCCGTTGCAGGCGTTTGTCGATCCACTCCCCCCGAAGTTGAAAAACGCGATTCTGAATCACGAGGTGCTGGTGGGCATGAGCACGGAGATGGTGATCTACGCCATCGGCAAACCGGACCACAAGTCCCGCGAGATTGAGGGACAGATGCCCTACGAAGAGTGGATCTATGGCGAGCCGCCCAAGGACGTCGAGTTCGTACGCATCAATGGGAACCGCGTGATTCGCGTGGAGATCGCCAAGCTGGGGCAGGAGCTGGTGATTCGCGATAAGAATGAAGTGGAAGGGATGGTGCAGCCCGAGGAGGCTCACACCCATCAGGTTCGGCTTGGCGATGTCCCGTCTGACCAGGATACGGCGAGGCAGGCTCCGCCTTCCCTGAAAAATCCCGGCGAAAAGCTGCCCAGCGATACCAGCCCCGGCGCGATGGGGCCTGTCCAGTTCCCCAAGGACCTGGGGAAGGATCGCCAGATTCCCCCGGATCTACAGCAGCCTCCTGTCACTTCCGATCCAGCCTCCTCCAATCCAGCCTCCAACGATTCGGCCCCCAAGTAGTTACGTCATCGCTAACTACGCCAATCGCCTCGTTTACATTGTGTAGAGTGGCTGGTTGTTCTTGCTGCTGCGCCGGCGCCACGCCGCGGTTTGGGGGGCACACCAATTGAAGTTCGACGTAGCTTTCTGTGCAGACAGCAATATGGAAGCGCCGCTGCACGTCGCGGCGTCCTCGCTGCTCGCGCGGACCGGGGAGGGCTGGACGGTTGTCTTCCATCTCCTGCTGCCGGACTTTGACGAGGCCCGGCGCGCCAAGCTGTGCCGGACCCTCGATCTGGTGCAGCGTCCCTATGAGGCTCGATTTCTGCCTGCGCCGCCGGAGAGCATGTTTGCGGGTTTTCGCCCGCTGCACGGAAACAAGATGGCCTACTACAGGCTGGCGCTTCCGGATCTGATCGACGCGGAGCGCCTGCTCTACGTGGATTCCGACACCATCACCTTCACGGACGTGGCTCCGCTTGCGCACCTCGACATGGCACACTGGGCCGCCGGATTTGTGCCGCGGTCGAGGGTCGGTTACTACCCGGAGAGGGCCTTTTATGCGCGGCTGGGGCTCCGGCCGGAGACCCCTGGCCTCAATTCCGGCGTAATGTTGTTCAACTTGCCGGAGTGGCGGGCGCAAAACTGGACGGAGAGGATCTTCCAGTTTTGCCGCAAATATCCCAACGATCTGGTCGCGGCCGATCAGACGGCGCTGATTGCGACCTTTGCGGGGAGGTTTGCTCCCCTGGATCAGAGGTACAACGTGCACCTGTTTTCCTATTCTGCGGCGGAGGATCCTGCGCAACTGCCCGGAATCTATCATTTTGTCGGCAGTCCCAAGCCATGGGATCTGGGCGGAAGCTGGATACATCCCGCATATTCGCTCTATCGGGAGGGGTTATCGGCCACCGTCTTCAAGGAAAATCGCAATGGTTTTAGGAGCCTGGCAAACTGGCAGAGGGCCTATAGGATTCGCGGCGGATATTATCGCACGCTTAGAAACCGAATATCGGGTAGTCTAGAGAAGTCGTAGCCGCGCAGAAGGGGATCCCCGCTGCGTGTGTGCAAAGACAATCTTGAGGAGAACTGAGTTTCCAATGGCCAAAATTGCCAAGATCGCTAATCGTCAGAAAATGATGGACACGTCGAAGTCGACGGATTGTCCGAAGTGCGGAAAGCCGACGCGGATTGTGAAGCGCGTCAAGGACCGCGAGCGTGGGGTTCCGGGCGGAGTGTATATCTCCTGCTCAGCTTGCGAGTTCAACGAAAAGCTTTAAGCGAGAGCTGGTTGTACGAGTCAGCGATCCGATAAGAGAAAAGCCCGGCAAACGCCGGGCTTTTTGCTGTCTATAGCCCGCCTTTGGACTCTATAAATCTGAAGTCTTGCTGACTGGCTGGCTGACTGTCGCGATCTCGTCCAGAATGGCCCGGGCGGCGGCGGCAGGATCAGGCGCCTGCGTGATCGGGCGGCCCACAACAAGATAGCTGGCTCCGGCGGTGATGGCCGCGCCTGGAGTAGCAATGCGTTTCTGGTCTCCAACCTCGGCGCCTGCGGGGCGGATTCCGGGGGTGACAAGCAGAATCTCTGGACCGAGTGCGGACCTGAGCTGCGCCACCTCCTCCGGCGAGCAGACAAGACCACGAATCCCGCTGGCAACGGCAACCCTGGCCAGACGAAGCACCTGGTTTGCCGGGGAGTCGGTGACGCCGACGGACTGCAACTGGTTGTCATCCATGCTGGTGAGCACGGTGACGGCGAGCAAAACGGGACCATTGGGGCTATCGGCGACGGCCTTTGCCGCGGCCTGAAGCATGACCGGGCCGCCGGAAGCATGCACCGTGAGTAGATCCGGACCGAGCGCGGCGACCGACCGAATGGCTCCAGCGACAGTATTGGGGATGTCATAGAGCTTGAGATCGAGGAAGACGGAGTGGCCGCGATCCCGCAAAGCCTGGACGATGGAGTTTCCGGCTGCGAGATAGAGCTCCAAGCCAACCTTGAACCACTGGCAGACACCGCCCAGCCGATCGACCAGGGCCAGCGCCTCCGAGGCAGAAGGGAAGTCCAGGGCGACAATCAGCCGCTCCCGCGCCTCAGACGGCAATACAACTGGCGCGGGGATACCTGGCTGAAGTCGCTCCGTGGAAGTCATAACTTGATCGATTGTAAATCGAAAAAAGCAGTCGCTGTTTGGCGCTGCTCTAGCGTTGCAGGGCTGGGCGCAAATCGAAGGGCGCCATGGCTCCATTTTCAGAAGAAGCCAGAAGTTCCAGCCGAACTGGTGCAATGCCTCTTGCGGCGAATCCCAGACTACGGGCCGCAGCATACGATAGATCGATGACCCGGTCATTGGGGATAGGCCCACGGTCATTCACGCGCACAACAACCGTTTTGTGGTTGCGCAGATTGGTCACGCGAATCAGGGATCCAAGTGGCAGGCTGCGGTGTGCGCAGGTCAAGCCATTCATATCGAAGGATTCCCCGCTGGCAGTGGACTGGCCCTGGAAGAAGCGTCCATACCACGAAGCGCGTCCGATCTGGAACCAGCGACGATGCGGTTTCTGCGTCTGCGGAGTGGTAGCCGCCTCGGGTTGTTTTCCTGCCTGCAACTGCTGGTTAGTGGTGGTGGCCTTTTCAGCGGCCTTCACGCCGGTGAGACCAAGAACTGTGGTCAATAACATTCCGGCAATAAGGGGCAAACGGATACTCGGACTGGTGATTGCGATAGCGCTCATAACCCTCCAGACACGATTGTATGGATATGGAACAACATAAGTCAAATAGATGCAATGATTTAGTCATGTTTCTCCTTGCCGGATCGCAGGAACTGTGCTAGCCATTCCGGCCCATCGCATATTACTGGGATGCAACAAATGGGGAGCGTGGCCTGATACTTTGATGGAGTGTATTGCGACGGTTTCAGGAGGATCGACATGAACCAACTCCCGGAAAATCAAGGAATTCTACTACCAGACGCGGAGAAACGTCATCCTCCTGCCGGTCTGACGATCGCGGGGTTCGATCCATCTTCGGGCGCCGGCATCACCGCAGACCTGAAAGTCTTCGCCGCACATGGCGTCTACGGCATGGCCGCGATCACTGCGCTAACGGTGCAGTCGAGCCTCGGCGTACGGCGTTGCGAGCCGGTGGAGGCCGTCCTGCTGGCGGAGACGCTGGAGTGCCTCTGTGCGGATGTGCGCTTTGCCGGGATCAAGATCGGGATGCTCGGGTCAGCGGCTGCGACGCGCACGGTTTCCAGCTTTCTGGCGGAGAGTGGGTGCGCCCTGGCGGGGCGGAGCCGCGTGGTTCTCGATCCTGTACTGCGCTCGACCTCAGGCCGCGCGCTGCTCGAGAGCAGCGGGGTCTCTATTCTGCGGGATCAACTGCTGGCGAATCTCGGCTGGATTACGCCGAACCTGGAGGAGATTGAGGTTTTGACGGGAATGCGTCCCGAGGGCAGGGAGGGAACGGCGGCCAGTGCACGCAGGTTGCAGGCGATGGCGGCGGAGAGGGGCAATCCTGAACTGAACGTGGTGGTTACTGGCGGGCACTTGGAACGGCCTGACGATTTTCTGCTGACCGCGGCTGGAGAAGAGATCTGGTTCGAGGGCGAGCACGTCGCCACCAGTGCGACTCACGGCACGGGATGCGCCTTCTCCACGGCGCTGTTGTGCGCACTGATGGCGGGTGATGGAGCGGTTGCGGCTGTGCGCAGTGCCAAGGCCTACGTGACCGCCGCCATGAAGGCCGCCTACCCGATGGGGCAAGGGAAGGGGCCAATGAACCATCTCTTTGGGTTCCGTTCTGGCCCCAGGGGGTAGCTGATCGCTACCGCGCTGCCAGGTCAATCTCGACGCGGGTGTTTCTGGGGAACGAGACGTCTTTACCCCGGGCGATCCAGCGGCGATAGACGTTCTTGGCCAGCGCGTAATAGGCGAATCCCGAGGCGACATTTTTATCGGCGAGGGCCATTGATACGAAACGGCCCATCATGCCGAAGCCATTGCTCACGACGGCAGAGTTGAGGAGATTGCCGCCGTCGTCACCCTGGGAGGCAGCGGCCAGTACGGCGAGGGTGAGTGTGCCGAGCGCGCGGTTGGGAGTGGTGGCGCGGGTGCCGCCTTCTGAATCGATGGCGATATTGGCTCCCTTTGCGCCCTCGGCGCCAACCACAACCCCATGGGTTGGGATCGAGTTCTCCGCCATTTCAATCTTGCGGAAGGAGAATCGGAGCTGCCCATTTTTCCCAAACATTCCGGCGGGATGGGATTCAACCACCGAGCCCGTGAGAATCGTCCCCTCCGGTAGAAGAAGGTGCTCATGCTTCTGATCGAAGAGGGGCTTGGACAGGACGGCTTCCACGGGCATCCCTACCGGACTCTTCGCAGAAGTCAGATCTTCGGTTAGCCGGGCTTCGATGGTTCCCGTGGGCGGCTTTGTCCCGGAAAGCTCAGCGAGGGGCAAAGCGGCAGCCGTATCTTCGGGTTGAGGGATCGCCAAGGGCCTTGCCAGCTCCGCGTCAAACTGGTCTCCGGTCCACAGGTTCTGTGGGTGGTACGGCATCATCCGGTATACGACCTGACGCAGCCGCTCACCTCTTCCCGGACTGGCGTATTGGTGGAGGAAGTCACGCCTGCGGACGTTCCACTCTGTCTTCACGCGGCCCTTGGGAGAGTTATCGGGTGCCGCGGTGGACATGTGGACGACAACTGCGTTCCGCTTGACGGCGGTGGCGGAGAATTCCAATTGGCTGCCATCCGGCAATTGCAGCCGGTCGAATTGAACTTCAGGCTCGGCCAGCGGGGTGAAGTCTCCGTCGAGCATGGCGTTGATGCGGAGCCCTCGCTTTACAGGATGGCGGCCGGTGACCACTCCATACACAGGGGTATCGACCGGTAGAACGATGTGATCGACGAGATAGAGAGCTGAGGTGAGACGCCCCTCTACCTGGGTGCCGGTGCGGATCGGGTAGCGATGGTCGAGGGCGATGCGCAGCGGAAAACCTGCGGGCAGGGTCGCGGCTGGGGACCCCGTTTGTGATTGCAGCGCATGGGGAAACAGTAATAGGGCAGCAACGCCTGGAAGCAGTCGGCCGAGCATGTCCAATTCCTCTCGAAGCGCAGAGGAAGACCCGCGGCATGCGGGGTTCTCCGGCCATTGCTCTCACACTAGCGAACTACGGAAAGCACGTCAAACGTGGTTTTTTGTCTTTGTGGAAAGGTGGGACAGGTGCCGCTGGTCCCGGCGGGGGTGGTCCGGACTCTTCAGATCCTCCTGTACGGGAAGGAACCGCCGCAGGTAGAGGAGGGGGTCCTCGGAGACCGCCATCTCCCGCAGGTGATACCGCCAGACATCAGCCTTTAAGGTTCTCCGGGTAAATGCCTTGCGGGTTACGGTGACGATCTGGCCGTTGGGGTCTCTGCGGGTATAGCTGACGGCAGGGACAACAAAACTCATCTGCGTACCCTGCTTCCAGAAGCAGCGGGCAAAGGAATGCGAGAAGACAAGGGCATAGTAGCGTGAGCCCTCTGAGAGCAGGTCGATCGCAGCACTGGAGCCGGGCCACTCCCGTTGCAGATTCGTCCGAAACCATTTGCGAAACTCAAAACCATTGACCTTGGCGTGACTTATCAGGATGCGGAGCATGGCTTGACGCGTCATTCTGAATCCTCGCACGATCGTTGTGCCACGCAGAGCTGGTCACGCAGCCAGGCCATTGACTGGGCGCCGGCCAGCGGAAGGCTAAGAACCACAAAGGAACACGCTAAAATATCCGGGCCATGATCTTCCGTCAAGATGACAAAAGGCTACGCCAGAATCCGAAGTGTTAACCATTTCTACATCTACCGGCCATAAGGCTTTCCCTTTGATGCGATGAGATTAGACTGGATGGCAAGCGGTGGAACGGCTTCCTGCTGCCAGGGCCCGGTTGCCTCGCTTGAGGGAGAGTGGCTCTGAGAAGGAAATGGACGCGCAGTGCGGCGCTCGTCGCCGGTATCCTGCTGCTGATTGCAGCCAGCAACATTTGTATTGCGGCGAATGGCGGCGGTGTCAGCACGAACCCGTTGAACTATGATCCGCTGGTTCGCGAGGCCTACCAGCGCTTTTATATCCTGGATTATGAAGGTGCTCTAACACGGTTTCAGCACGTGGCGGATACACATCCCGATGAGCCGCTGGCCACCGATTACGTGCTGAATGCCAACATATTCCGCGAACTTTATCGCCTGGATCTGCTGGATACGACGTTTTATGCCAACGATGGCTTCCTGACGGGAAAGCATCCGGCGCCAGAGGATCCCCAGGCGCGGCAGCGCATCTTCGCACTGACCGATCATGCCGTGGATCTGGCGAACCGTCGTCTGAGCGCGAATCCGCGAGACGTGGATGCCCTGTTTTCGCGAGCATGGGCGCGCAGCCTGAAGGCGGCCTACATCGCCATGGTGGAGCGGGGCTTCAGCGGCGGCTTCCACCTTGCCAATCAGGCGCGCAGCGATGATGAAAAAGTGCTCGAGATCGATCCCAACTATGTGGATGCCAAGATGGTGCTCGGGATCTATCAATATGTGGTGGGGGCTCTGCCGCTGCCATTCAAGATCATGATCGGCTTCGTCGGGATTCATGGGTCGAAGGACACCGGCATGCGAATGCTGCGGGACTGCGCCAGCCGGGGCGTAATCACGCAAGTGGAATCGAAGACGGTCATCGCTCTCTTTCTGCGGCGCGAGGGTAAGTATGGGCAGGCCGTCGAAGTCGCTCGCCAACTGAAACAGGCGTATCCACGAGGTTTTCTGTTTGGGGTAGAGGAGGCCAACCTGCTGAAGGACGCGGGCCAGGGAACGCAGGCCATTGCCGCCTACCGGACACTGCTGGAACAGGCCCGCAAGCCGGGGTACTATCCGTCGGCGCACGTGGATTTGGCGTGGTTCGGGCTGGCGGATTCCCTGCGAGGACAGAAGCTCTACAGTGAGTCCGCCGCCGCATACCAGCATGCGGCATGGGAGCCGGGAACGGGAGCGGAGTTGAAGCGCCGTTCCCTGGTAGCTGCGGGAGAAGTTTTTGATCTGATGAAGGAGCGGAACCGGGCGCTCGATAGCTATCGTGCGGCAATCAACGCTGGACCGGATTCGACCCAGGCCGACCTGGCGCGCAAGTATATCCGGTCACCCTACTCGGGCAGGTAGAAGCTGATTGCCGAGGGCTCGGAGCCACCGACAGCAGAGGCAAAAAGGCGGTGGAACTTTCCTGCACAAGCGTGCGTAACTGAAAAGACAGGGAGCGCGCGGCTGACCGCGCGGATCGAAAGGAATCTATGGCAATGTATTGCAAGAGTTGCGGCGCCAGCCTACCTGAAAATGTTCGCTTCTGCTCGTCGTGTGGAACGGCGACCGGTTTCTCCGGGCAGCCTGTACCGGCTGTGCGGAGTCCGCTGACGCGTCCCCGGGAGGGGCGGCAGATTGCAGGCGTCTGCGCGGGGTTTGCAAGAAGCTACGGCTGGGATATTCTGCTGATCCGCATCCTGATGGTTGTGGGCGGCATCTTCATCTTCCCAGTGCCGGAGGTTGCCTACATCGTGGCGTGGCTGGCCATGCCGGAAGATCCGTTGAGCCTGCCATCGACGACGAGCGTGCCACCGGGTAATGTCTCCCCATCATCGTAGTAGCTGCCTTAGAATTCGATGAGGGGTGACGCGGCATGATCTACCGCTCGGGAGAGACAGAGCTTTTTTACGCCACCAGTGGAGATGGACCTGAGGTAGTGCTGCTCCATCCAACGCCGGTGGACCATCGCTTCTGGCTGCCGATGGCTGCCTTTGTCGAGGGCTACCACCTGATCCTGCCGGATCTGCGGGGACATGGCCGGTCGCAGTTGGGAGATGCGACGGGACGGGCCCCTTTGTCGATACGGGTGCTGGCGGAGGACGCGCTGCGGCTGCTGGACAAGCTGGAGATTGAAAAGGCATTCCTCTGCGGCTGCTCCATCGGTGGGTATGTGCTCTACGAGTTGTGGCGTCAGGCTCCGGAGCGGATAGCCGGCATGGCCATCTTCTGCAGCAAGCCCCAGCCGGACAGCCCGGCAAGCAAGGCCAGGCGGCAGGAGACGATCGCGGAGATTCAGGCACACGGGACGGATAAATTCTTCGATGCGATGGCGCAGTCTCTGCTGGGCGCTTCTGCCAGGCAGCGAAACCCCGCGCTTGCGGGAACGGTTCGCGAAATGATGCGGATGGAACCCGAAGCGGTGATCGAGATCCAGCGGGCGCTTGGAGACCGGCCGGATTCCATGCCCACCATCAAGACGATCGACGTACCGCTGCTGGCCGTGGCAGGCGGTGAGGATACTTCCAGCTCGCCGTCGGAGATGGAGGTGCTCGGCCAACTGGTTCACGGCGCGGAATACCACATGATCTCCGACGCCGGTCATTATGCAGCGCTGGAACAACCAGAGCGCGTCGGCACGATGCTCGGCCACTTCCTGGACCGGAAGTATCGTTAAGGTCGGACTGGGAAACAGCCGGAAGCCGGTTTGGAAAAATCCGTAATCCTCGATAGTCTCAAAGCAACTCTTTGTAAATTTGCGTTGCGCTGAGGCTCCTTGAACTCGAATCGACCTTTTCTTTATCCCGGAAAAAATGCACCGTTGCACTGCGGACCTTTACGGATGGACAGCCTTGTCCGCAAGTTTGGCACGCCTCTCTATGTCTACTCCGCCGATGAGATATTGGGGCGGCTGGAGATGTTTGGCAAAGCCTTCGCCAGCACCGACCACCTTGTCTGCTACTCGGTGAAGGCGAATTCCAGCCTGGCAATCCTGCGGCTGCTGAACGAGCGCGGCTCCGGGTTCGATATTGTTTCCGGTGGTGAGCTGGAGCGCGTGCTTGCGGTCAGCAGGGAAGCGGCAACGCGGGTGGTCTTTTCCGGAGTGGGCAAAACCGCCGCGGAGATCGACCTTGCGCTGGATGCGGACATTCTCATCTTCAACGTGGAAAGTGCAGCGGAGCTTGCCGTGCTGGCCGAGAGGGCGAAGAAGAAGAAACGGCGCGCACGCTTTGCCCTGCGGGTCAATCCGGATGTATTCGCGGAGACGCACCCGTATATTTCCACGGGTTTGCGGGAACACAAATTCGGGATCGACATCCATGCCGCTCGCCGCATCTATCGCGAGGCAGTGGCGTCGCGCTGGCTGGAGCCGACAGGTGTCAGCGTCCACATCGGCTCGCAGATCCGGTCGGCGGAGCCGTTCGGTGCGGCGATGGCGCGTGTCGCCAGGCTGGTGCGGGAGCTGCATGCCGACGGAATCCAGATCAGGAGTGTGGATGCCGGAGGGGGACTTGGTATTGAGTATCGCGCGGGATACAGTTTTCACGCTGAGGAGAAGGTGGCGGAATATGCCGCGGCGATGACGGGCGCGCTGGAAGGAGTTCCCGTGAAACTGCTGCTGGAGCCGGGCCGTTTTCTGGTGGCGCAGGCAGGAGCGCTGGTGGCACGAGTGCTCTACGTGAAAAAGAATGGCAAGAAGACGTTTGTAGTGACGGACGCGGGAATGAATGACCTGATTCGGCCCTCGCTCTACCAGGCGCACCACGAGATTGTGCCTCTGCTGCCGAGGGCTGGTCGCAAGCGCGTCGTCGATGTCGTGGGTCCCGTCTGCGAGTCGGGAGACTTCTTTGCCCGGGATCGCGAGATGCCTCCGGTGGAACAGGGCGATCTGGTCGCTATCCTGGATGCGGGAGCCTACGGCATGTCGCTGAGCTCAAACTACAACACGCGCCCAAGACCTGCCGAGGTTCTGGTTGAAGGGAAGAAGGCGCGCCTCATTCGCCGGAGGGAGACGATGAAGGATCTGCTGGGGCCTGAGCTGGATCTGGCGTAGGCCCCGGAGGTTCTTATCGGCCCATTACCGACCCTGGGATCGAGTAGCCGACAGGGTGTTGGATTCGTCCAGCAGGCTGGAAGTATCTTGTGGCCGGGGTGTCGCGTCCAACGTCGTCGCATCCGGAACGGTGCGGGAACCACCTGGATTCGACGGTCCCAGTCCCAGTTTGATGAGCGCGCGCGAGTCGGGCATGATCTTGGTTTGCCAGCCGTGGTCGGCCTGGAAACGCCGCATCGCATCCTGCGTCTCTGCGTCCCACTGGCCGGAAGGCTCACCAGACAGATAATTCTCGTGGATCAGAGCCAGTTGGATCTCTCTCGCACGATCGGGATCGATTTGCCGCTGCCCTCTGACCTTGGAAATCTTGGGTTTCTTGCTCTTATGACTGGTGGTTGCGGTCGTTCTGCTGTGCCTGCCGGTGGGTGCGTGGCGGTAGTGGCTGGCGTACGTGGCGGGAGCAGCGAGCGCAATGAGGAGCGTAAGGGATAAGCTTGCCCGAAGAAGGAACATCTGAAAAAACCTCTTTTAGATACAAATTATATCGAGCACCAGGCAGAGCAGACTACAGCTTCCTAACTAGAATGCAGGAACGTGTACCGGCGCTCAAGGAAAATCCTCGGGCGCCGGTGTCACTTTTGGGGCAGGCACTACGGTTACGGCAGCGTGCCACCCACGTAGTTCACGCCTCCTTTGGGCTGGCGCGGATCGACTATCTGGAAGACAACGTCCGAGCCGGACTTAAGCCCGTTGACCGCGTTGCGGAACTGCTCGACGTTTGCAACCGGCTGTCTGTTGATCTGGACGATGACCAGTCCAGATACAAGATTGATCTCGTCGGCGAACGATCCTGGTTTCACGGACTGGATCTGGACCCCGTGAAGGCCGGTCTTCGAGGCCATATCGCCTGGCAGATCGCGTACCGAGATGCCAAGTTTGGCCTGTCCAGCGTCATCGGATCCGGGAGCGTTCTCCTGACTGTTGTCAGCCGATGTGCCGGGAGCGAAGACCTTGGTGCGGTCGCCGATCATCACGCTGGCAGTGGCTTCCTTGCCGTCGCGAACATAACCGAGGCGGACCGAGGAGCCGATTTTGCGGCTGGCGATCTCGGAGACAAGCTCATCGCCATCCTTGATCTTCTTCCCATCCACGCTGGTGATGATGTCGCCCGCCTTGAGGCCGGCCTTATCCGCTGGCTGTCCGGGCTGAACCGCGTTGATCAGCACGCCGTTCTTAAAGCCATAGACACGGCCTACGGCACTGGGAAGATTGGGCTGGAAGGAGATTCCGATCGATCCGCGAGTGACCTTATGCGTAGGACCGATGAGGTCGTTATAGGTAGCGATAACGGTGTTGGAGGGCATGGCGAAACCCACACCCTGATAGCCAGCTGACTGCGTATAAATGGCGGTATTGACGCCGACAACTTCGCCCGCCATGTTGACCAGAGGGCCGCCGGAGTTGCCGGGGTTGATGGCCGCATCGGTCTGAATGAAGTGCTGGAACTGACCTGCGGCACCGGGCTGAATGGTCCGGTTTTTCGCCGAGACGATTCCGGCGGTGACGGTTTGCGAGAGGCTGAACGGGCTGCCAATAGCGATCACCCAATCTCCCACCTGCGCGGCGTCACTGTTGCCCAGCTTCACGGTTGGCAGCGGTTCCTTGCTGTCGATCTTGATGACGGCGAGATCGGTGTCCTTATCGGTGCCGATTACGCGAGCCGGACGGCCCATATCTCCGCCATCGGGATCGGTGGACAGCTTGACGTAGATCTTATCGGCCTTCTCGACGACGTGGTTGTTGGTGATGATGTAGCCCTTGGGGTCCACGATGAAGCCGGAGCCGAGGGATTGGCGCATGCCGCCGCCATCATCCATGCCGTCCTCGCCATCACCGCCTCCGAAGAAGCGATTAAAAAAGTCCTGGAAGTTCTGGCCATCCTGGCCGCTGCCATCGCCTTCTTCATCGCCGCTGTCGGGGCCATTGGGAGTCGGCATTGCGCGTCCATGGGGATTCCGCCGTCCGCGGGCACTCTGCTGCTTCGGCAGGGTCTCCGTATTGATGTTGACGACGGCAGGGCCAACCTCTTTCGCGATCTGCGAAAAGGTGTTGGAGAGGGTAACGGGATTGGGGACCTTCAACGGGGTGGCATCCGAGCTATCTGCCTGTACCTCTTTCCCTTTGACGCCGTGGGTGATGACCGAGCCAACGAGGACACCGACAGAGAGCGTGGCGAGGATGGTGAAGACGGATGCAAGCCGGCGAACACGGAAGCGTTCGAGCAACGAATTCATTCAGGTCTTACCTCATATCTTTCGAAACGATCTTGTAGTCAGGACTTTCCGGGGAGTCCACAGAGCACAGCGTCCGTCATAACAGTATAACGGCCCACCCCGGAGGGTTCACGCACTGTTTCCCATTTAGACGCGAAACGGGGGAAACAGTCACAACGATCCCCTCTCTTCCAGTGGAACCCCTTCGTGAGCAGTTGGTTGTATAGGCGTCGGAATCAATTCGGTGAGACCAATAGCGCCGAGAATGAGAATCGCGCCGATGGAGCCGCGAAGCCCCAGACGCTCATGAAGAAAGACGAAGGATGTCATCGAGGCGAAGACCGGTTCGAGGGTCAGAATCAGCGCAGTATGCGTGGCCGGAAGATACTTCTGGGCCCAGGACTGGATGGTGAACGCTGCTGCGGTTGCCAGAACGGCAGCCAGTACGATGGCGAGAACCAGCCGCGAGGTGAGGTGCATCCAGGGATGCTCGAACAGCGGCATGCTGAGGGCCATAAACAGCGTGCAGAAGCCGATCTGCAGCACGGCAAGTTGTTGAAACGGAATCCGCGGAGAGGTATGCGACAGGGCGATGACATGCAGGGCGAAGCCCAGTGCGCAGAAGATGGACAGCACATCTCCCAGATTGATGGCGGCAAAGTCAGAGACCAGGCGATGGCCTGAGGATGGCGGCGAGGTTAGGAGCACAATTCCCGCGAAGGCGAGGAGGGCTCCAATCCAGACATTCCAGCGGGGTGCGTGCGCTCCGCCGGCGCGAAGCCAGGGAACCGCGGAGAGCAGCGGAACCATGACAACGACCATTCCCGTAAGAAACGCCGATTTTGATGGCGTGGTGAGCTTAAGGCCAGCCGTCTGGAACTGATATCCGATGGCAAGACACGCTCCGACGAGCATTCCGCTCCACCAGGCGCGGCGGGTGAGACCGCGCAGATGGCGGCGATAGACCAGCGCGAGGCAGATGGTCGCAAGCAGCATCCGCAACAGGTTGAAGAGTAGCGGTGAGATGTCTGTAAGTGCGTTTTTGACGAGGACGAAGGTACATCCCCAGATGAAGACGACACCGAGCATCAGGATGTGGGCGCGAGTGCGGTAAATAGCGGAAGCTCCTGAATTTCTGCTGACTTTATGGTAGCGGATACGGCCCGAGAAGGGGGAGAGGCGGGATGGCTTCGCTCGTCCGATTGCGGGAGAGCAGGCTACTTGCTGCCCGCGATTCTTATGCCGCCGGTAGCGACCTGGTTGCCGCCTACGATGGTGCGCAGCACCTTCGTCTTCAGTATCTCAGCCGGGGGAATAGCGGTCAGGTCGCGATCGAGAACGATGAAGTCCGCGGCATAGCCGGGGGTGAGCTTGCCCTTCCACTGCTCGGAGTGCTCCGCGTAGGCTGAGCCCTGCGTGCAGGCATAGAGCGCCTGAGCCAGGGATAGTACGTTTTCTGGATAGAAGGACTGCTTTCCGGCTTCATCCTTGCGGGTAACCGCGGCATACACTCCGCGAAATGGGGTGACCGGCTCAATCGGGTAGTCGGTTCCAAAGGCCAGTGGAACGCCAGCGTTCAGAAATGCCTTCCATGCGTAGGCATGCTTCGCATGCGCTGGGCCGAGGCGGGCCTCCGCCCAGCGCATGTCGGTGAGCAGATGATTGGGCTGCATGGAGGCGATGACATGAAGCGAGCGGAAGCGCGAAATATCCGCCGGGTTGACGACCTGTGCGTGCTCGATGCGGTTGCGCGTGGATTGCCAGAGTGATGCGTTGGGTTGCGGAGCCTTCTTCGCAGAGGCTTCGGCGGCTGCGAAGGCACGGAGCGCCATCTCCGTAGCGCGGTCGCCGATGGCGTGGAAGCCGATCTGGAAGCCGGCCTGCGCCCGCTCCGTTGTCATCATGTTGAGCGTGGCCTGGTCGTAGCGGAGCAGGCCGGAGTTCGCGGGATCGTCGGTATAGGGCTCCAGCATCGCCGCTGTTCTGGAGCCGAGAGAGCCATCCAGGTAGCCCTTGAGCATGCCGGTATGCAGCATGGGATCGTCAGCGGGGTGGGCGGCCTGCTGCTGCTTCAGTTGGTCGAGCGGGGCATCGAAGGGCAGCCACTCGGTGACCCGCAGCGGCAGCTTTCCTTCCTGCTCCATCGTTTCCATAACCAGGAAGTCCTCCCAATCGGAGTTGTCCTGGGCCGAGGTGACGCCATGAATGACGGCATCGGCCATGGCCAGTTCCAGACCGCGACGCCGTTGTGCCTCGGTGGGTTTCGGGGCGTGGTCCCAAACGAGCTTCATGGCAGGCTCTTCGCGCAGGATGCCGGTGGGTTCTCCGTGTGGGTCGCGATCGATGCTGCCGCCGGATGGATTGCCGGTATTGCGGCTGATGCCAGCGGCGGCGAGAGCGGCGGAGTTTGCCACGGCGATGTGACTGTCTACGCGCGTGAAGATCGCAGGATGGCCCTGTGTGACCGCGTCAAGGTCCGAACGTGCCGGCAGAACCTTGGCGGGCCAGAGGGTCTGGTCCCAGCCGCCTCCGACCAGCCATTGCCCGGGCGGAGTTGCCATAGCTGCGAGCCGCACGCGCTCTTTCATATCGTCGAGCGAGGTTGTTCCGGTGAGATTGACGGCGAGCTTGATGCGGCCCGCCTCGGCCAGATGCACGTGAGCATCGTTAAAGCCGGGCATGACAAAGGCTCCGGCGAGGTTGATCTTTCGGGTTGCGCTGCCGGCAAGCTTCAGGGCGGCATCGTCGCTGGTGGCGGCAACGATCTGGCCTCGGCTGAGAACCAGGGCGGTAACGAATCGGAAATGCCCTTCACCGAGCCCCTCGCCGGTAAGAATGCGGCCATGGTAGTAGACGGCATCGGGCGGATCAGCAGGGGCCGGTGCGGCGGAGGGTTGTGCGAGCGCGGGATCGACGGTGCAGGCGATCAGAACCAGAACAGACAGCAAGGGAGCGGCGAGCAGGAGAGAAGCCAGAAGGGAAGCGGAGTGCAGTCTCATGCGGAAGATCCTCTCCGGCGATAGAGATCGCGGGTGAAATAGTGCGAGCAGCAAACGGACGATCCACTCGGCGCAGCATGCTTCACTGACCCGATGCATTTTCAAGCAGCGCGAGCACTAGCAGAAGGACGCGGCGCAGGCCCAGATCGCGATGAGCGGAGTTATACCACTCGGCGCGGGTATGCACGCTGCCGCCGTCTCCCCCAGCACCCATGCTGATAGCTTCGATACCCATGGACAGGGGGATATTCGCGTCGGTGGAGCCTACGCGGAGCTCGGTGCGGAGCTTCAGATGCCGGTCAACCGCGCGCAGCGATTCAAGGATGGCGGCATCCGCAGGCAAGCCGGCGGCAGGCCGGTCCCCGATGGTATCGATCGTGAACTGAAGTGGGCGGGCGGGTTCCAGCCGATTGGCGGTGAGGACGGCGTCTTCGACGGCGCGGTGCAATTCCACTTCCATCCGGATCAACTGCTCGGGATCTGTGGAGCGGAAATCGAAGCGTGCCGTGGCGCGCTCGGGAATCGAGTTGACCGAAGTGCCGCCTTCAATGGTGCCTACGTTTACCGTGGTACGCGGTTCAGCAGGCAGAGAGACCATGCTGAGGCGGGTGATTGCGGCGGCCAGAACCATGATGGGGTTGGGGGTTCCGGCATCGCTCCACGAGTGGCCGCCGCGGCCGGTGATGGAGACGAGGAAGCGGCGGCTGCCCAGGGCCTGCGCGACGACGACTTCATGGCCTGCTCCATCGAGCACTACGTTTGCGGCGATTCGTGTTTTATAGCGGGAATGCTGGTACAGATGGCGAATTCCGCGGAGATCTCCGTCGCCCTCCTCTCCCACATTGGCGGCAAAAAGCAGGTCGCAGGCGAGGGGCACCGAGGCATGGCGCAGCGCAGCGGCGATCGCCAGCAGGCCGGCCACTCCAGCAGCGTTGTCGCAGGCGCCGGGGGCCTCCAGCCGGGCTCCTTCGATCCTGGGGTTGAGAGGTGTCTCCGCCGGGAAGACCGTGTCAATATGCGCGGAGAGGAGAATGCAGGGACGCGCCGCGCTGCCCTCATTGCCGGGTTTGGCCCCCTCGGGGCCGGGGAGATATCCGAGCACATTGCCAATCTCATCGACGTGCGCGTCCATCAGACCAAGCTCGCGAAAGCGCTCCAGAACCCACGCGGATCGGGGGCCTTCGCCGAAGGGCGGCGCGGGGATGGCTACCATCTCCACCTGCCAGCGCATGATCTGCGACTCGTGCAGATGCAGCCACTGGAAGGCTGCATGTACCGGGCGCAGGGAGGCCAGGCGGGCGATGCGGGAGAATGCCGTGGGTGCTATCGGAGAAGGCATGCGGGTTTCTTCAGGGTAGCATCGGGTGGGGTAGCATCTGGGTCTCTACATGGCGCTGTAACCGACAGAGACGAGAAACAATCCGCGAGCGGGCGCAGTGGGGCCTGCGGCGGCGCGCTCTCGCGCGGCGAGGATGCGCGGAAGCTCTTCGGCAAGGATCTGCCCGCGTCCGGCCTCAAGAAATGTGCCGACGAGGTTGCGCACCATGTGGTGAAGAAAGCCCGAGCCGCGGACGCGGTAGAGGAGCAGGTCACCCTCGTATCCGCCGTCGGAGGCGCGTTGCTCCCACGCCGATTCATAGATCGTTCGGATGTTGTCGCGATCCAGGTTTTCGGAAGTGCCGCTTTCGCGAGCGCCGGATCGCTGCGCCAGGTCGGGATCTGCGGCAGCGAAGGAGGTGAAGTCGTGCTCGCCAAGCACGGCATTCGCTGCCTCCCGCATGGCTCCAAGATCGAGTGGCCAGTTGAGAGCGCTGGCGTAGCGGGCGAGGAACGGGGGACAGATTTCGCCGCGATAGATGCGGTATTCATACGTTTTGTGGCGGGCGCTGTGACGGGCGTGAAACGAAGGCTCTACCGGCTCTGCCGCGAGCACGCGGACGTCCGGGGGCAGGGTGCGGTTGAGCGCACGTTGCAGGTTATAGGCCGGGATCGCCGCAGCCAGTGTGAAGGAGGCAACTTGAGCGAGCGCATGGACGCCCGCGTCGGTTCGTCCTGAGCCCTGGGGCAGCACTTGTTCTCCGGTGACGCGTTCGATGGCGCTGGCCAACTCGCCCTGGATCGTTCGCAGTCCGGGCTGCACCTGCCAGCCGTGGAAATCGGTGCCGTCATAGGAGAGCACCAGTTTCCAGTTGCGCTGCGTCTGCAGGGTGCCTGGTTGCAGAAAGTGGATGGGCGAGGAATTCATCTCGAAGCCGAGGATATCGCAGCGGTGGGCCGGGGTGGCTGCGATATACTCAGGCCTGCCGATTCAACCGGAACTTTATTCGCTCTAACAAAGCGGCGGGGTGGTCCTGCGCGGTTCGACAGCAAGATTCCACGGAACGAAGCACGGTTCGAAAACGTATGGAAACTTATCCGGAGTGCTTGTGGTCTCGCCGGCGTTGCTAATGATTTAGTTTTCAACATGTTGATGAGTCTCAGGGCAACCGGCCAACGTCTCCTGATGTGTCGGTTCGCCCCGAACATATGGGGAAGGGCGAATGGCTTTTTTCTGTGACCGGCAATGGAGAGGTACCACGTTGAACGTAGAAAAAGGGAAGACCCACGAGGCGCATGCCTCCCATCAGGTTCCAACCGCTGCAAGAGTACAGTCGAAACTTCAGACAACTGCCATGGTGGCGTGCCTGCTTCTCTCCACTGTTTCTCCTTATGGGATGGCGCAGCAGACCCCGCCGGTAACTCCACCAGCGGGTATGAAAGATCTGCCGCCGACACCTGCGCCAAACTATACCCAGCCAATGTTTATGCGGTCGACGCCGCGGGATTTTACCAGGCCGCAGGGCTATTATCCCAATCCGCTGGCTCCCTATAAGGCGATCTCGATGGAGCCCTCGCGGTTTACCAACACGGCGCGGATTCACGATCTGATCCGCGACGGGAAGATCTACCTCAGCCTGAGCGATGCGATCACGCTGGCGCTCGAAAATAACTACGATATCGCGATTGCGCGGTTCAACCTCGACATTGCGGATACCGACATTCTGCGATCCAAAGCCGGCGCACAGTTACGCGGTGTGAATACAGGGATCGTTAGCGGAACCCAGGGCACGGCGGGTCAGACGCTGATATCGGGCGGCGGTCCGGGGGGAACCTCGGTAGGATCGAGCGGCGCAGGCGCAGGCGCGGGCGGCCTGGTCACAAATACCAGCAGTGCGGGGCCGAATCCCGAGAGCCTTGATCCGACGTTGACGGGAACGATCCAGTACGAAAACGCCAAGCAGCCGACCTCCAATCCCTTCAGCGGAGCGCCGGTACTCTCGACGGGAACGACCCAATACGACTTTGCCTATAACCAGGGATTCCTTACCGGGACTGCGTTGACGGTCGGCTTCAACAATTCCCGGCAGACGACGAACAGTCAGTTCAGCAGCTATAGCCCGCAGTACAACACCAATTTCAAGGCAGAGGTTACCCAGCATCTGCTGCAGGGGTTTGGCTGGGGAGTGAATAGCCGCTTCATCGTGCAGGCGAAGAATAATCGCCGCATCACGGACGCGTCGTTCCGCCAGCAGATCCTCTATACAGTGAACCAGATTGAGAACATTTATTGGGGACTGGTCAGTTCGTATGAGGACGTGCAGGCAAAAGAGCGTGCGCTCACGCAGTCCAAACAATTGACGGCGGACAATCGCAAGCAGGTAGAGATTGGGACCCTGGCGCCGCTGGAAGTTATCAACTCCGACAGCCAGGTGGCGAGCGATCAGCAGGCGCTTATTTCTTCGCAGACCGCTCTGGAATACCAGCAGATGGTGATGAAGCAGGCGATGCTTCGCAATCTGAGCGATCCCGAGTTGAGCAAAGCGCCGGTGATTCCCACGGATCGGGTCAGCCTGATCGAGTCTCCCGAAGAGAAGATGTCTGTGGACGATCTTGTGAAGCAGGCCTATACCAACCGGCCAGAGGTGGAGCAGGACATTCTTCAGCTGAAGAACAGCGAGCTTTCAATGAAAGCGATAAAGAATGAGCTGCTGCCGGTGGTAGATGCTTACGGCTTTTACGGGGCATCGGCCATTGGCGGCTCCCAGAATCCGAACTGCATGAACTTCGTGACCGGCAAGCCGTGCGTGGCCAACCAATTTCCCACGGTGAGTTATGGGACCGCGTTCAGCCGCCTGTTCAACAGCAGCGCTCCGGATAAAGGAGTGGGTGTGAATATCTCCATCCCGATTCACAACCGCATTGCGCAGAGCGACCAGGCACGGTCGGTACTCGAATACCGGCAGAACGAACTTCGGCTGGAACAGATCTACATTCAGATTCGCACCCAGGTGCTCAACGGAGTCTTTGCGTTGACCAACGACCGGGCCCAGGTTCAGGCAGCGCTTGCGGCTCGCGAGTTTGCATATCAGAGCCTGGATTCCGAGCAGAAGAAGTATCATCTGGGCGCGTCGACGACTGCGAATGTTCTACAGCAGCAGCGCAACCTAGCAGCCGGGGAGAACAACCTGATCGTAGCCAAGGCTTTGTATGCGAAGGATCGTGCAGCTCTCAGCCAGACATTGGCGAATACGCTCGAACACTATGGCATCAGCCTGGGGGATGCGGTAAGCGGGAAGATTTCGCAGGTTCCGGTGGTTCCCGGAGTGGAAGCTCCGAAGGATACGAAGGAACCAAGCATGCCGCTGCAACCGGCACAGCAGTAAGAAAGATACGAAGGGGTCCGATGCCGTCCTATTGAGAGACGGCATCGGACCCCTTTTGCATGTCACTGGTTTTGCTTCCCGGTTCTTTATCTCTCTGCGACCAGATCAAGCAGGTCAAAGAACTCGGGGAAGGAGATAGCGGCGCACTCGGCACCGTGGATGCGGGTTTCGCCCTTCGCCCTCAAGGCAGCGACGGCAAAGGCCATGGCGATCCGATGATCTCCGCCGGAGTTGATCTCAGCACCCTGCAACTGCTGTCCACCGGGCACGTCCAGGCCATCCTCGAATTCCTCCACATCGGCACCCATCGCGCGAAGATTGGTAGCCATGAGAGCGATGCGGTCCGACTCCTTGACGCGCAACTCGCGGGCGTCCCTGATGCGGATTCCCCCGCGGGTATATGGCGCAATGGCGGCAAGCACGGGCAGTTCATCGATGAGCTGTGCGGCGAGCGCGCCGGAGATGGTGGTTGATCCCAATCCCTGGCTGGGAGCGGTGAGCTGTACCGTGCCTATCAGTTCGCCTTGCTTCTCTTCGAGATTGAGGACGCTGATGCGCGCACCCAGCGAAGTGAGCACATCGAGGAGGGTTGCGCGGGTGGGATTCAGGCCCAGGCCGTCAAAGACCAGATTCGACCCCGGGAAGAGAGCGGCTGCGCAGAGAAAGAAGGCTGCCGACGATAGATCGCCAGGAACGGTGGCGCTGATGCCGGTTAAAGACTGGCCACCGGCAATCGAGACTGCATCCGCGGTTCGGGTGAGCTCGGCTCCAAAGGCGCGCAGCGCGAGTTCGCCATGGTCGCGGGTGCGAACGGCTTCGCGCAGGGTGGTGGTTCCGGCGGCCTGCAATCCGGCGAAGAGTACGGCGGTCTTGACCTGGGCGCTGGGCACAGGAGTGGTGTAGTCAATGGCGGTGAGCTTGCGGCCCGTGATGGTGATGGGCGCATGTCCTTCGGTGAGAGCGATCTCCGCGCCCATCTGCGACAGGGGCTTGCGCACGCGCTCCATGGGCCGTTTGCTGAGGGATGCGTCTCCGATCAGGGTAAAGCGATCTTCCTGTCCGGCGAGCAGGCCGGAGAGCATGCGCATGGTCGAGCCGGAGTTGCCGCAATCGAGCGCACCAGCCGGGGCAACCAGTTTTCCGCCAGTTCCGTGAATCTCGATCGAATCCCCGGCACTGGTTATGCTTGCGCCCAGCGCTTCAGCGCAGCCCAGGCTGCTGGCGCAATCGGCGCCGGTTGAGAAGTTACGCAGACGGGTCGTTCCCCCGGCGAAGGCCGCCAGCAGGGCATAGCGGTGGGAGATACTCTTGTCGCCGGGCAGACGAAGGCTGCCGACGAGGTTTCGCGCGGGCGCGACGGTCCTTGTGCTCGTGTGTGTGGCTGCGGTATCCAATGGGTCTCCGGAAACTATTTTCTCTATCCTATCGCGTCCGGCCTATCGCGTCTGGTCAGGGATTGAGGACGCGGAGGATCACCAGGGTCTCATCGTCAAAGTGATCGACGTCGCCCTGAAAGCTGACCAGCTCGTTGAGTATCGCGTCCGCCAGTTCCCCAACGGGTTTTCGCTGATTCTTTCGCACAACGGAGATCAGCCGGTCGTTGCCGAACATTTCTCCGCTGGAGTTCTGCGCGTCGACGATGCCGTCGCTGAAGAAGATGATCGAATCTCCGGGTTGGGTGGATAGGCTGAACTCCTCATACTGAACGTTGGGAAACATGCCCAGCGGGAAGCCTTCAGCGAGGATAGTGGTCACCTCATCGGAGCGGCAGAAGAGAGGTTGCACCGCTCCAGCATTGGCGAGCTGAAGGGTCTGGTTGGAGTCGTTCCACACCGCGTAGACCATGGAGACGTACTGCGATTCCAGTCGCCGCTCCTGCAGGGCATCGTTCAATGTTTGCAGCATCCGCGAAGGGGAGAGCTGCTGGATTGCGGCCGCGCGCATGATGCCGCTGACCAGTGCCGCGAAGAGGGCTGCGGGCGCTGCCTTGCCGCTTACGTCGCCAAGCGCAATTCCGCTGCGATCGGAGTCGTACGGCAAAAAGTCGTAGAGGTCTCCTCCGATGGTTCGCGCGGGCAGGAAACGGGCTGCGTATTCTGCATGCGCCTGTTTGGGCCGTACCGGGGGCAGCAGGCGCAACTGAACTTCGCGGGCCATGGCAAGATCGCGCTCCAGACGCTGCTCCTGCCGTGCGACTCTCTGGTAGAGGCGCGCATTCATGATGGCAATGGCAATCTGCGCGGCCAGTGTAACCAGGGTGCGCTCATGCTCTTCGTTGAAGTAGTTGGTGCGCGTATGCTCGAGGTCGAGGACGCCGATGATCCTGTTTTTGTAGATCAAAGGCACAACCATCTCAGAACGCGACTCAGGATTCACCATCACGTAGCGGGGATCTTTTCTTACATCGCCGACGTTGATCAGCTTGCGCTCGGCGATGGCGGCGCCTACCAGTCCCCGGTTGGACGGCACGGGGGCGAGATCAGGATTGGGTTCCCCGAAGCGCGTGGAATAGCGGATTTCCAGTATGTCTTCCTGCTCGTTCAATAGCAGGATCGTGAACATCTGGTAATCCATGACGCGGCGGAGCAGTTGCCCGACCTTCTCCAGCAGAGTGTCGAGGTTAAGGATGGAGGTCAGCTCCCGGCTGATTTCGTTCAAAACCGCGAGCGTTTGCGCCTGGCGGGAGGCACGGGTGTACAGGCGCGCATTTTCAATCGCCTGTCCGATGCGCGACGCGGTCAGCATAAGCATGCGCTGGTGCTCCGGCCGAAAATAGCCGACCTGCTCGGACTGGATATCGATGACGCCAATGACGCGATTCTTGACGATCAGCGGTACGGCGAGTTCGGAGCGAACATCGGGATTGGCATTGATGTAGTTCTCCGCCTTGGTTACGTCGTTCAGCATGACGGGTTCGCGGCGCTGGGCTGCTTCGCCCACAACTCCTTTTCCCATGCGGATGCGCAGACGCTCCACTTCCGGTGTGTGGCCGATTTGGAAGCGCATGCGAAGGTCGTTGGTGCGGTCGTTCAACAGCAGGATGGCGAAGATGCGGTAGTCGATCACCGCGCGGACGAGATCGGCGGTGCGGAGGAAGAGAGTCTGCAGATCCAGCGTGGTGTTGAGCGCATCGGCCAGTTGCATCAGGAAGTCAACTTGCACGGGATCGACACGCGCCGGTGCGGCGTTCAGCGTTGCCGCGGACGAGGGACGATAGTCACCTTCAAATGTATCTGGGCCGGCCGCCTCCTGCGAAGGAGGTGGAGCAGGAGCCGAATCTTTCTTTTTTTCGTGTGACTGGGGCATAGATGTCGCGGAAGCCATCATAGAGCATTCCACTTCTGCTGCGTTGTGTCAGTGGGAAACTGCGGCTTATCTTAAGCGGAAGTATGTATTGGATGTCTAGAGGGATGTCCAGGAATCGAGCACCCCCATACACCGGGTTCGAAGGCGGCTCTAGTCCGCCTCGGCACGTTTGAAAGGCGTTTGCAGATACTTGCGGGCTTCGTTCAGGGCGCCCTGGGTGTTGTCGTTGGTCTGCACGGCCTGGCGGTATTCATTCACGGCGCGGTCTCGCTGTCCGGTTACGTCGAAGATCTTGCCTAGCTGAATATGGCTCCAGACTTCGGTCCACTTGGGGTCGTCGTCTCCACGTAGCGCGTCGCGGTAGGCATTTGCCGAAGCCTGATAGTTACGCTGGGTAAAGAGGACCTCGCCCACCCGATAGCTGGCAAGGGAGCTGTTGGGGTTGGCGGCAAGAGCCTTCTGATACTCGGCGAGTGCGTCGGCGAAGTTGCCCTGGGCGACCATCTGCTGTCCGCGAAGGATGGAGACGCGAACCTGCATGTCGGGGGAGTTTTTGAGCACCCAGCTTTGCGGATCGATGGTGATGCGGCGAGGGCGGCCGAAGGTATCCACGATATATTGCGAATCCGTGCCAACCACCTCTATCCGTTTGGTCTCCGTCTTCCCGTCGGTATCAATGCGCAGTTCTACCGGCATGCGGAAGAGGTCTAGATCCTGATTGATCTGTCCTATGGTGCGGAAGCCCTTGTTGCTGCCAAGACGATAGACCGTGTACTTATTGGTGAATAAAGGTGCGCCGGTGCCATCGAGCCACTGGGCGAAGAACGGCGTGAGGGTCTCCCCGGACTGTGTCTCCGCGACCTTGATCAGATCCGAGGTGCGAACCGGTTGCCCGGTGAACTGCGACAGAGTGCCGCGGAGGATCTTCTTAAAGTTGTCGTCTCCCACCTCCCAGCGAAGCATGTGGAAGACCATGGCGCCTTTTTCAAGCGTCATGGATTGAAACTCCGGCGAGAACGGGGAGAGGCGGCCCGCAGTAGAGAGCGGAATCGTGTCGTATGCCAGTGCCCCGGCGGAAACATCCTGCACGGCGGCGGAGAGCGCGCTCTTACCGGAGGCATCCTCAAGGTACATCAGCTCTCCGTAACGCGACATGCCATTGGTGATCCATGCATCGTTGAGGGAAGCCGGGCTTACCTCGCTGCCCCACCACTGATGCGCGATGGTGTTGGCGAGCAGGCGGGAGTTGGACTTGTCCGCGATGCGGTTGCCTGCGATGGCGGCAATCTCCGGAGCCCAGGTGGCGGGAACGGTATCGTTCGGCAGCTCGACGATGTTGAGACGGCTGGATTGGAGATTGCCGAAGGTGTCGGTGAAGAAGGCAAATTCCTTGTTCGCGGTCTGAGCATAGTCCGCCGCGCTTTGCTGGTGAGCGGCAGTGGTATAGACGCGGATATTTGTGCTGCCTGCGACTGCAACCGGCTCCTCAAATTTGCCCGCGATGATGGTTCCGGGGAAGCCTGGCTTGCTCCAGACAAAGTCGAATTGCCGGCCCTTGGGGGTGGTCAGCGGACCTCCGGTGCCGCCGCTTCCGATGACTCGATATCCGGCGGGAACGCGGATATGCATCTCCGCCGTGAAGCGGTTGGTCATGAAGCCGGTCATGGGAAACCAGCGGCCAGGATAGAGAAGATAGCTGATGGGATCGCCGATGGTGGTGAGCTTGAGTCCCTCGACCGGTCCATCTTCCTGTCCGCTGAGGGTGCCATCATACTGGAAGGTATAGGTGACGGTCTGGCCCTTCTGCAGCGGCACACGCGGAGCGATGCGGATAGTGGAGTCCTGACCCCGTTCGCCCGAGAGAGCGGTGCTGCTGGATCCTTCTGTGACCTTATTCACCTTGAGCGCGTTGTGCAGTTGGAAGACAACCGTGTCGGCGGTCTCGAGCGCGGTAAAGTTCACGCGGGCCGTCGCCGTGAGGTGGTGAGAGACCGGGTCAAGATCCGCGTCGATGACGTAACCGTTGATCTGGAAGTTTGGCTTTTCGGCAGCAAGTAAGGGTGCTGCGAGCGCGAGCAGCACGATGGCCATGGCAGAGATCCGTATCAAAAAAGAAAACCCGCGGGCTTGCATAGGATCAACGTTCCCCGTATTTCGTTTCATTCGACTGCTGGAGCAATTCCGCTTCTGCTGCGCTATGGCCATCATGGAAAAGTGCGGCTCTTCTTTAGGAGAGCGCTGCGCCGGTCCTGGCTGCGTTGCACAGAGTTGAAGTGGAGTTGCTTTCGTCATCTTGACTAAATCGGAACTGAGTTGTGAGAAATTCTTTGCGCCACCTGCAATGTGATGCCAGCAGCGCGATCGATGGCCGTTTCCGTTGCCGAGCGGCCGGCGTGCAACATCTGCGAGACCTGCTTCAGGTCGTTCTGCATTTTACCGCGAGCCGTCTCATCGGCCATCAACCTGCGGAGATGGGAGACAACATTGCTCGCGTTGAAATCGTGCTGGATGAGCTCGGGAACGACGGCGCGGCCGGCCACCAGGTTGACCATGGCCACGAAGGGGACCGAAACAATATGGCGGACGACCGCATAGGTTGCCGCGGAGACGCGATAGACGACCAGGAACGGATTGCCGATCAGAGCTGCCTCAATGGTTGCGGTACCGCTGGCGACAACACTTGCACGCGCATGGTAGAGGGCAGCCCGGGCATCTTTTACCAGGGTGATGCGGGGCGCCTTTCCGCTGCCGCGGCCAGATGGCGGAGCTATGCTCTCACGAATTCCCGCAATGTGCCTTGGATCCAGCGTTGCGGCGAGAGGCAGCAGAAACTCGCAATCCAGGTTGAGGGCGTCTGCGGCCTTCTTGATCTCCGGGAGGTTCAGACGGATCTCCTTGTCGCGGCTGCCGGGCAAGAGGGCAACCCAATCTTTGGACGCGTCCAATCCGTATTGGGCAGCAAACGCACTTCGAGAGATGGTGGGCAGCGGAAGGTCGGCGAGGGGATGCCCGACGTACGTGGCCTCCACGCCGCGGTCGCGGTAGAAGGTCTCTTCAAAGGGAAAGATGACAAGCATGCGGCCGACATAACGCTCCACCTGCCTGATGCGGCGTTTTTTCCATGCCCAGAGCTGGGGGCTGACGAAGTATACGACCGGAATGCCGAGCCGATGGAGGTCCCGCGCGAGCCGCAAATGAAAGCCTGGATAATCGATCAGCACAGCCACATCAGGCGGGGTCTCGCGCAGGCTCTGCAGGATGCGCCGGTATTGGCGATAGATGTGAGGCAGGTGGCGGACGACCTCGGCCAGGCCCATGACAGCCATCTCTTCGGAGCGCACGATGCGGCGGCAGCCGAGGTCTTCCATGCGCTTGCCGCCCATGCCAAAGACTTCGACGGCAGGGTCGATCTTTCGCAGCGCCTCGATGAACATCGCTCCGTAGCGTTCGCCGCTGGCTTCACCGGCTGAGAGGAATATTCGCGGCATGGCCCTTAGCCAATCCCGCTGGCGAGCGATTCGCGCAGGACGGTCGACGGGTGTGTCTCCGGCAGCTCCTGATCCTTGTACTGGAGCTGGTAGAGCTTCCAATAGATGCCGTGGCGGGAGAGCAGCTCCTGATGGGTGCCCATCTCGCGGAGTTGGCCTTTGTGCATGACCAGGATCTGATTCGCGCGCTGCACGGTGGAGAGGCGATGGGCGATTACGACCGAGGTGCGTCCCTGCACCATCCGCTCCAGCGCGGATCGCACGCGCAGCTCCGTATCCGTATCGACGCTGGAGGTGGCTTCGTCGAGGATGAGGATTCGCGGATTGTGAGCGAGCGCGCGGGCAAAGTTGATGAGCTGCTTCTGTCCCGTGGAGAGGCTGTTGCCGCGTTCGTGGACCGGCTCCTCAAAGCCGCTGGGCAACCCTGAGATGAAGTCGAGGACGTTAACGTCATCCGCTGCGCGGCGCATCTGCTCGTCGGTGATCCAGGCAGTGCCGAGGCGGATGTTGTCGGCAATCGTTCCGCTGAAGAGGAAGGGATCCTGAAGCACGACGCCGAATTGCTGGCGGAGAGCGGTCAGGGCATGCTCGCGGACATCCAATCCATTGATGAGAACGCTGCCGTGCTGCACATCGTAAAAGCGCATCATCAGGCTGATGATGGTTGTTTTTCCGGCGCCGGTGTGGCCGACGATGGCCGCCGTCTGGCCGGGCTCAATGACGAAGGAAACGTCTTTCAGTATCCACTCGATTTCGCTGCCGAGCGCGGCGAGCTCATCCGTGGTAGCCACGGCGATCTGCGCTTCCTGCTCGGGAGTGAGCTTCTGATAGGTAAACCAGACGTGGCGGAACTCGACGCGGGAGCTGCCGTCGCCCGGTTGCGGGTGCTCGGGATCCACCACTTGCGGCGGCGTATCCAGCAGCTTGAAGATGCGTTCGCTGGCCGCCATGGCCGCCTGCAGGATGTTGTACTTCTCGCTCAGGTCCTGAATGGGGCGGAAGAAACGCTGTGCGTATTGAATGAAGGCTACGAGGACGCCGAGTTGAACGGTATTCCGCAGGACTCCATTCCCGCCCCGCCAGATCACCAGGGCAATGGCTATGGAGCTGAGGACCTCAACCGCCGGGTAGTAGAGCGCGTAGGCGAGGATCGTGTCCTTGAAGGCGACCATGTGGTCGTTATTCACCCTCTCGAATGCCTCGTAGGAGCGCTTCTGGCGGTTGAAGAGCTGTACGATGCTCATGCCGCTGACATGTTCCTGGGTATAGGAGTTGATGCGGGCAATGGCATGGCGGACGCGGCGGTAAGACTCGCGGACATGCTTGCGGAACAGCCGTGTGACGAGAAGGATGAAGGGCAGCACGGCAAAGGTGACCAGAGCCAGCCACCAGCTCATGCGCAGCATGATGAAGACGATGCCCAGCAGGACGAAGGTGTCCTCAAAAATGGAAAAGACGCCTGCGGTGAACATTTCATTGAGCGCATCCACATCGCCGGTTAGCCGGGTGACAAGGCGCCCGACCGGGTTGCGATCGAAGAAGCCGATGTGCATCCGCTGAAGATGGCGGAAGATCTGGCTGCGCATGTCGAACATGACCTTCTGCCCGGTCCACTGCATCAGGTAGGTCTGCACAAACTCCAGCCCATAACTCATGATCAACGAGCCGAGATAGATGGCGGCAAGCTGGCTGATGCCATGGACAGGGTTGGAACTGAGGCGCCGGGTGAACCAGTTGAGGTGAGTCGTCGGCCTGGAGGTCAAGTATAGATCGACTGCGATCTTCATCAGGAAGGGGCCGATCACGTCAAAGAAAGCCTTGAGGAAGACCGCGGTCAGCGATACGATGGCCTGCCATTTATAGGGACGCAGGTAGGTAACGAGCCGGCGCATCAACCGGCTGTCGTAAGCCTTGCCCGCTACATCGTCGTCCTGATGGGAATCTTTGCGCTTCTTCTCTTCAGACATGGTTCCACCACCTATTCTACGGTGTGTCCGTTCCATCCTGAATAGCTCTCCTGAAACTGGCGTGTGCCTGCCTCCATAAACTGAACTTGAACCGTGAAAGGACGCTAAATCGTCCCTCGCCGCAACCCGCCCAGCGGGACGCGGACTGTGGCTGATTCGCCACATTCGGCAGAGATGCTGGCAGGGCGTGGGAAACGTGGGAAAATAAAAGACGACACTCCGACAGCCATGGATTCGCTCGGACTTTACATCTCGATTCCGTTTTGCCGCTCCAAATGCAGCTATTGCAATTTTGCGTCCGGCGTCTACCCGTCGAGCGCCTTTCCCGGCTACGTGGACAGGCTTTGCGGTGACCTGGAAAGGATGCGGGCCTGGGCGGAGGAGCAGAAGGCTCCCTTGCCTCGCAGGGTGGACAGCATCTATCTCGGGGGAGGTACGCCGAGCATCCTGCCGCCGGATCTGCTGCAGCGTCTTTTCGCAGAGATTCACCGGCAGTTTCGCGTGGCGCCCTCCGCGGAGATCACAATTGAGTGCGCGCCGGGACAGATCGACGATGCCTTTCTAGAGGGCATGCAGCATTGTGGAGTGAACCGCGTCAGCTTTGGCGTCCAGTCCTTTGTAGATAGGGAAGCGGCGGTAACAGGCCGCCTGCACAATTGCGAGGTAGCGTTGCGGGATGTGAAGCGTGTCCAGTCCGCGGGCATTGCTTCCGTCAATGTGGACCTGATCGCGGGCTTGCCATATCAGACGATGGAGTCCTGGCATGAGTCGCTGAAGACGCTGGCAGCGACCGGAGCCGACCACGCCAGCATTTACATGCTTGAAGTGGATGATGGTTCGCGACTGGGCCGGGAACTGCTGGCAGACGGGGGACGGTACCATGCCGCTGCCGTGCCGGACGATGATGCGATGGCGGAGATGTACCTGGAAGCGATCGGCTTTCTGCGCGAGCAGGGCATTGAGCAGTACGAAATTTCCAACTTTGCACGAGTGGGTGCGGAGTCCCGCCACAATTTGAGGTATTGGCAGAGGCAGCCCTACCTTGGCCTGGGCGTGGACGCTCATTCGATGCTGATTGCCGAGGATGGGCACACCCTGCGCCTGGCCACGACGGACGATCTGGGCGAATACCTCGCCGGTCCCCGCGACCCTTCGATACTCCATTTAAGCGAAGTGGAGCAGATGGAAGAGGAGTGGTTTCTCGGTCTGCGGCTGGCTCGCGGAGTGAGCCTGGGGACGCTGACCCGGCAGTATGGCAGGGCCAAGGTAGACGCTTTTCGGCCAGTGCTCAGCGAGTTGTTGGAGGAGAAGCTGCTGGAGAAATATGCAGGCCGCCTGCGGCTGACCAGTCGAGGCCGGTTGATCTCCAACGATGTATTCGCGCGATTTATCGCGGTGACCAGCGAAGAGTCTTCGCGCCCCGAATTGATTTCGGTAGTTTGAAGCAGAGGAGAACGGATGTCCATTGAGACTCTTGCTGTTCCTGAGGTGGTGAAGCAACAGGCGACGGCAATCATCGACCTGCGCAGCGACACGGTGACACGGCCAACGGCGGCGATGCGCGCAGCCATGGCGGCGGCAGAGGTGGGGGACGATGTCTATGGAGAAGACCCCACGGTGAATCTGCTGGAGAAGAAGGCGGCGAAGGTCTTTGGCCGCGAAGCCGCCATCTTTGTGCCCACGGGGACGATGGGGAACCAGGTTGCCATCCGGCTGCATACGCAGCATGGGCAGGAGGTGATCTGCGAGTCGCGGGCTCACATCCTGGATTGGGAGATGGCCATGGTCTCCGCCTTTTCCGGCTGCCAACTGCGTACGGTGTATGCGGATCGCGGCATCCTGACGTGGGAGCACATTCAGCCGGCGATCGGAGCGAAGCTCTACTACCGCGCGCAGACGGGGCTGATCTCACTCGAAAATACGCACAACATGGCGGGAGGTACGGTGACTCCGCTGGCCGTGCTGGAAGAGATATGGGATGGCGCGGAGAAGGCTGGGCTGCCGGTTCATCTGGACGGAGCGCGGGTTTTCAATGCATCGACGGCGCTGGGTGTGCCTGTGGCAGAGCTGACGCGCGGATTCAGCACCGTGATGTTCTGCTTGTCGAAGGGGCTCTGCGCTCCGGCGGGCTCCATGATCGTTGGCAGCCGCGAATTGATCGATCGGGCGCGCATTTACCGCAAAGCTCTCGGAGGCGGCATGCGGCAGGTAGGAATTCTGGCGGCGGCGGGCATTCTGGCGCTGGAGGAGATGACCGCGCGGCTGGGCGAGGACCACGCAAATGCGCACTTTCTTGCAGAGGGGCTGGCACGTATTCCCCAGGTGGAACTCGATCCGGAGGGAGTGCAGACCAACATCGTGATCTTCCAGTTGAAGGACCGTGGCGATGCCCTGGCTCTGGTAGAGCGGCTCAAGAGGCGCGGGCTGCTATGCGGAAATGTTGGCCCTCACGCGATCCGTTTTGTAACGCACAACGATGTGGACCATGCGGCATGCGCCCAGGCAATTGCATTCGTAGAAGAGGAAATCAAAAGAAGTTAACCCCGAGAGCCCTGATTGAGCCTTACTTATTGTCTCGTCTGAGCGAAGCGGTTGTTCCCGTGAGCGGAGCATTGTCATCCTGAGCGGAGCATTGTCATCCTGAGCGAAGCGAAGGATCTATATTTAAGGCAAGCCCGATGTCATGAGTCTTGTAACGGCAATCGGCATGTTACATGCCGGGTTATGCGCCTTGATTCCGGCGGGCTGTATCACTAAATCAAGATGTTTTCAACGGTTAGATGGTGGTACCGAGGGTATACTTGTATATATGCCTAAGTACTCCGTCGTCGTCCCCTTTCACAATGAAGAAGATTTTGTAACCGCCCTCTACGACCGTCTAAAAGACGTTATGGAGCAGCTAGGGGATAGTTTTGAACTCGTATTTGTGGATGACGGTTCGAGCGACCGCACCTACAAGCTTCTCGAGGAGATTGCTGCGGTAGACAGCCGCGTCCTTGTGGTGAAGCTTCGCCGCAACTTCGGACAGACCTCCGCGCTCGCAGCCGGATTCGACCATTCGCAGGGGGAGTTCATCCTAGCGATGGATGGCGATCTGCAGCATGAGCCGGAGGAGATTCCTGAATTCCTCGCCAAGCTGGAAGAGGGATATGACGTGGTCAGCGGATGGCGCAAGGATCGCGTTGACAACTTGATTATGCGGCGCATTCCATCGCGGTGCGCGAACTGGCTGATGGCCAAGCTCTCCGGCGTGGATATCCACGACTTCGGCACGACCTTCAAGGCTTATCGCCGGGAAGTGATCCACAATATCCCGTTGTATGGCGAGATGCACCGCTTCATTCCGGCGCTGGCTTCGTGGTATGGCGCGAGCATCTGCGAGATTCCGATCCGGAATATCAATCGTCCGAAGGGCAAGTCCCACTATGGGATTTCGCGCACCTTCCGCGTCTTCTTCGACCTGATGACGATTCGTTTCCTGTTGAAGTACATGTCGCGCCCGCTGCATTTCTTCGGCGGATTCGGCGCACTGAGTATTCTTCTGGGTTCAGCGATCTCCACTTTCCTGCTGGTGCTGAAGCTTGTTACGCATCAACACGTCATGGATCAGCATGGTCCATTGTTCGTGATCGCAGGCGTGACGATCCTGGCTGGCATCCAGATGCTGGCGATTGGTTTGCTGGGTGAACTGCAGGTCCGCCATTACCACACAGCGGCACACCGCTCCCCCTATGCCATTGACAGGCTTGTCAGGCTGCGCAGCCCGGAAGAGCCGAGCATGCTGCACGACAACTAACCATGCGCAGTCTTAAGACGCGCCAAATTTACTGAAGTTTTTGATGTGTTGCCCAAAGGGCCTTGCCTCGTGCAAGGCCCTCGTTGCATGCTTACCTTGCTATGAAAGCGATACAGATCAGCGAAACAGGATCAGCAGACGTACTCAACCTGGTGGACATTCCCACTCCGGCGCCGACGGACGGCAAGGTGTTGGTCAAGGTCCAGGCCTCCGGCGTGAACTTCATCGACGTGTACTTCCGGGAAGGGCGGTACAAGGCCGATCTGCCGCTGGTCCTGGGACAGGAAGGCGCGGGTACGGTGGAGGCTCTGGGACCGGGAGTCCACAATGGCCTGAAGCCGGGAGACCGGGTGGCGTGGTGCGGAGTGCTTGGCAGCTATGCCGAGTATGCGGTGGTCCCGGCGTCCCAGCTTGTCCGCGTGCCGGATGGGGTAGACCTGAAGGTGGCGGCCGCGGTGATGCTCCAGGGGATGACCGCACACTACCTTTCCCACTCTACCTACAAGCTGAAGAGTGGAGATCTGGTGCTGATCCATGCCGCCGCAGGGGGAGTGGGCCTGCTGCTGACGCAGATGGCGGCACGGATTGGAGCGCGTGTGATTGCAACGGTCTCCACACAGGAGAAGGCCGCCCTGGCGCGCGCGGCTGGCGCGGAAGAGGTCATTCTCTACACGGAGTGTTGCTTTGAGCAGGAGACACGGCGCCTGACCGATGGGCGAGGCGTGGACGTGGTCTATGACTCGGTAGGCAGAACAACCTTCGAACGCTCCCTGAACTGCTTGCGCCCACGTGGGCTGATGGCGCTTTATGGAGCCTCCAGCGGAGCGGTTCCGCCATTTGATCTGATACAGCTTTCGACCAAAGGCTCTCTCTTTATCACCCGTCCATCCCTGGGACACTATATCCATACGCGGCAGGAGCTGGAGTGGCGGGCAACAGATGTGCTCGACTGGGTGCAACGCGGCTTATTGAAAGTGCGGATGGAGTTTATTTATCCCCTGGCCCAGGCTGCGGAGGCGCATCGCGACCTGGAAGCACGCCGCACGACTGGCAAGCTGTTGCTGGTGACCTAGGGGAACGGCATCGTTGCCTTCATCCCGGATTTTGCATTCGCTGAAGCAGTGAATCGTGAAAGATGTGCTCTGTAAGAGTTCCGAACGGAGGCTGGAATGGGCACGGATGCGCTGCTCAAGCTGGTGTTTGCTCTGGGATGCGTTTGCGGTCTTCGCTCCATGACTGCGCCTGCGCTGGTCTGCTGGGGCGCCCGCGTGGGATGGCTCAACCTGGGCGGTTCTCGCCTGGCTTTTCTCGGAACGCTGCCTGCGGTCATATTGTTCACCTTGCTGGCGATGGGGGAGCTGGTTGCGGATAAATTGCCCAACATCCCCGGCCGTAACACTCCGGGACCATTAGCAGCTCGTTTTGTTCTGGGAGGGATCTGCGGGGTTGCGCTTTGCATCTCCGCTCATGCTTCGAGTGGTATTTATGGTTTTTTAACAGGAGGCATGGGCGGTGTGGTTGGGGGAGTGGCGGGCTACTATATTCGTCGCTATGTAAAGCGACGGTTCAGGCTCCCGGATTTTCCGGTAGCAGTGACGGAGGACGTTCTGGCCCTGGCTGGCGGCCTGCTGATTGTTTCTCGCTTCTAAGTGAATTGGTCTGGGTGCCGGGAGGGACTAATGGCGGGAAAGCACTACGATGCGATAGTGATTGGCTCAGGGCAGGGCGGCAACCCACTTGTTCGCGCGCTGGCCGCGGCTGGACTAAGCACTGCATTGATCGAGCGCAAGCATATCGGAGGCACGTGCATCAACGAAGGGTGCACGCCGACGAAGACGATGGTGGCCAGCGCGAGGGTGGCTTATGCCGTGGGCCGCGCTGCCGAATATGGCGTCGAAAGCGGACCGGCTAAGATCGACATGAAAACAGTTCGCCAGCGCAAGCGCGACATGGTGGACCAGTTCCGGAACGGCAGCCAGAAGAGTCTCGAGTCCACGAAGAATCTGGAAATCGTGTGGGGCGAAGCGTCGTTTGCCGATGCGAAGACGATCGAAGTGAAGCTGCGCGATGGCGGCACGCAGACCCTGTCGGCTGAGCAAATCTTTCTCAATACGGGAGCCCGCGCCTCGGTTCCAAAGCTGGAGGGACTGGACCAGATACCGTTTCTGGACAATGAATCGATCATGGAGTTGGATGCCGTTCCTTCGCACCTGATCATCCTGGGGGGCGGGTACATCGGCGTTGAGTTTGCGCAGATGTTTCGCCGCTTCGGATCGCAGGTGAGCATCATTCAGACTGGCACGCAGCTTCTGTCGCGGGAAGATCCCGACATTGCGCAAGAGGTGCAGAAGATATTTTCGGAGGATGGCATCGCAGTCTATCTCGGTTCCGACGCGCGGCGCATTGCAAAGAGCGGCGAGGGGCTGGAGCTGACTTTTGCGCAGGGGGAGAAGCAGCAAACGCTGCATGGATCGCATTTGCTGGTGGCTACTGGTCGCACTCCCAACACTCGCGAGCTCAATCTGAGCGCGGCTTCTGTCGAAACAGAGAAAAGCGGACACATTCGTGTGAATGAGCGGCTCGAGACGACTGCTCCGGGAATCTTTGCACTGGGCGATGTCAAGGGGGGACCCGCATTCACCCACATCTCCTATGACGATTTTCGCATTCTTCGTACCAATTTATTGCTCGGCGGAAAGGCGAGCACGGCTCACAGGATGGTGCCATATACGGTTTTCATGGACCCACAGTTGGGCCGAATTGGGATCACAGAAACGGAGGCGAAGCGCGCAGGGAAGAAGGTTCACGTTGCTCGAATGTCCATGACATCCGTTGCGCGCGCGCTGGAGACGGGGGAGACCCGCGGGGTGATGAAGGTTGTGGTGGATGAAGACGGCGAAACGATTCTGGGAGCAGCCATTCTAGGGATAGAAGGGGGCGAGATAGCGACGATTCTCCAGGTTGCCATGATGGGGAATGTCACCGTATCGGCGTTGCGGGATGCGACCTTCTCCCACCCTACCCTTGCCGAGTCGCTGAACAATCTTTTCTACAAGATGGATTGAATGCGAAGTTCGAGGTATCCGTGCCGGGAAGATGAGCTGGCGGAAGCAGTGATTGGCGCGGAATCTGCATCTGCATTAGGAGCGATATCAGTGAGGAGTGGCTGTAAGGATGAGAAGGAAGGACGGATGCGATTGTATGTCTGGATGGGAGCTGGGGAGTGCAGCGCGGTGCGGGACGTCCGCAATCGGGGAGAGATTTTGACTACCACGCATGACTCGGCACAGGGTGGACCCAGCGCCAACGCGCGGAATTTTGCATCGGGAAGAAAAAGGGGAAGCGCCTCCGATCCTCTCTGGTATAAAGATGCACTGATTTATGAGTTGCACGTCCGCGCATTTTTCGACAGCAATAATGACGGCATCGGTGATTTTCCCGGGTTGCTGCAGAAGCTGGATTATCTGCAGGAGCTGGGTATTACGTGTCTGTGGCTCCTGCCATTTTTCCCCTCCCCGCTGCGCGATGACGGCTATGACATTTCCGATTACGTAAGCGTCCATCCCAGCTATGGGACGCTTGAGGACTTCAAGGCATTTCTGGACGCAGCGCACGACCGCGGGTTGCAGGTGATGATCGAACTGGTGGTGAACCACACCTCGGATCAGCATCCGTGGTTCCAGGCCTCGCGGCGTGCTGCGCCGGGTTCGCCCGAGCGGGATTTTTATGTCTGGAGCGATACCGACCAGAAGTACAAAGATGCGCGCATCATCTTTACCGATACGGAGAAGTCGAACTGGACCTGGGACCCGGTCGCAAATGCCTATTACTGGCATCGATTCTTCTCCCATCAGCCGGATTTGAATTACGACAATCCGCGCGTGCTGGAAGAGGTCATCAACGTCATGCGCTTCTGGCTGGATATGGGCGTGGATGGCTTGCGGGTAGACGCTATTCCTTATCTGGTGGAGCGCGAGGGAACGAACTGCGAGAACCTTCCGGAGACGCACGCGGTCATGAAGAGGATTCGCGCCGAGATTGACCAGTACTACTCCGGGCGCGTGATTCTGGCCGAGGCGAATCAGTGGCCGATGGATGTGCTTCCTTACTTTGGAAATGGCGATGAATGTCACATGGCGTTTCACTTTCCTCTGATGCCGCGTATCTACATGGCGCTGCGCCAGGAAGACCGCCTGCCGATCACCGACATCATGGCGCAGACGCCGCCGATTCCTGACACCTGTCAATGGGGCCTCTTCCTGCGGAATCACGATGAGCTGACGCTGGAGATGGTGACCGACGATGAGCGGGACTACATGTATCTGGCTTACAGCGCCGATCCCCGCATGCGCATCAACATCGGAATTCGCAGAAGACTGGCGCCCTTGCTGGACAACAACCGGCGGCGCATCGAGTTGCTGAACAGCTTGCTGTTTTCGTTTCCGGGAACTCCGATTCTCTACTATGGCGACGAGATTGGGATGGGGGACAACATCTACCTGGGAGACAGGAACGGTGTTCGCACTCCCATGCAGTGGAACGGCGATCGCAATGCGGGCTTCTCCCGTGCAAACCCCGCACGCCTCTATAGCCCGGTGGTGATGGATCCGGTGTGGGGCTATGAGGCAGTCAACGTTGAGGCCCAGCAGGGCGATCCTTCTTCGCTGCTGAGCTGGACGCGGAACATGATTGCGCTGCGGAAGATCTTTCAGGTATTCGGGCGCGGCACGTTAACGTTTCTGAATCCTTCCAACCGCAAGATCCTGGCGTATCTGCGGGAGATGGATGGACAGCGGATTCTCTGCGTGGCCAACCTGTCGCGGTTCGCACAACCCTTTCAACTCGATCTGCAGGCGTATGACGGTATGGTTCCGGTGGAGATGCTCGGTTACATTGAATTTCCGCACATTGGGAAACAGCCCTATCCGCTGACGCTGGGACCCTATGGTTTTTTGTGGTTCGAACTGCAGCAAACGGCAGAAGATACCGGATCTGCGCTAAAGGGGCAGGACGGTCTGGAAATGCCTGGAAAACCTGACTGGGCGGTGGTGCTCTCGGGCGAGAATCTGGAGCGGCTGCAGGTGGATGTGCTCCCGGATTATCTGCAGCGCCAGCGCTGGTTCGTAAGCAGATCCCAGCCGATTCGCAATGTAGAGATTGCGAATCGGTCCTTAGCGAAAGATGGGGAGCCTGTGATTGTTTTGCTTCGTGTGAGTTATGCCGAGGATTTGAGCGATCTCTACCTTCTTCCGATGGCGATGTGTTTTGGCGAGGCGGTGGAAGGTATCCGGACAAACTTTCCGCAGGCGGTTCTGGCTACAATCCACGGAGGGCAGGGCGAGGGGCTGTTGTACGACGCATTCTTCTCCGATGTTGCCGCAGAGAAGCTGCTGGACCTGATCCGCTCTTCGGGCACGTTGCCGACCTTGTATGGTGAGCTTCGCGGTGTTGCAAAGGACGATCTCGCAAAAGTGGAGGCAGATGCGCCGCCGATGACCGTCCGAAGACCGACCGGCGAGCAGAATCTATCCACACTGATCTTTCGCGATCAGGCTGCGGATCGATGGGCTATGAAGATATTTCGGCGCCAGGAGGCGGGCCCAAACCCTGACCGGGAAATGCATCGGTATTTGTGGCACTCTACGGGTTTTCGCAACCTGTTGCCCGTCGGTGGCGGAATCGATTACATCTCTGAGGCTGGCGAGACTTCGACAGTCGCCATGCTGCAGGACCTGATAGAAAACGAAGGCGATGGATGGCAGTGGACGCTGGAAGAGCTGGATCGCTTCTATGAGCGTTGTTCATCACTGGAGGTTCCCGCTAGAACTTTTGCCGCGATAGATGCGAGCCTGATCTCCACGACGGAGTTTGCGGTTCCGCCAGGCGTGAACGAGCACATAGAAATCTCGCTTGATGCTGCACGTACCCTTGGCAGGCGCACGGGTGAGCTTCATCTTGCGCTGGCCACTCCGACCTCGGAGGCCGCCTTTGCCCCGGAGAGATTTTCCAACGCGGATCTGGTGCAATTGCGAGAGGATATCGGCCGTCACACGGCGCACGCATTTGCGGTGTTGAAGGTGAGCGTCCCGAGCCTTCCCGATGAACTGGTGGATATGGCGGCGCTGGTTCTGAGCCGGCGCGGGACCATCCTCGATCGGGTTCGATCTTTTCCGCCGCCTGAGTTCGGCGCCCTGCGGACTCGTATCCACGGCGACTACCACCTGGGCCAGTTGCTGCGGTCGAAGTCGGACGTTTTCATCCTCAACTTTGATGGTCCGGCGACGCAGTCGATAGAAGAACGCCGCAGGAAACAATCGCCTCTCAAGGATGTTGCCAGTATGGTGCGCTCCTTCAGCTATGCAGCGTATGCGGCGCGGATGCGCTACGCGGCGCGACGGCCGGAGCACCAGGATCGCCTGAAGTATTGGTCACGGCTATGGGATAAGGCGGTTGTTTCAGAGTTCCTGCGGAGCTACCGCACGACTGTGCAGAATGCGGAGTTGGTTCCGGCGACGGCGGAGACATTTGAACTGCTTCTGCGGGGGTATGTGTTTGACAAGACGCTCGATGAACTTCTTTACGAGCTGAAGAACCGTCCGGCCTGGGTAGAGATTCCGCTGGCGGGAATTTTGTCCCTTCGTGCGAACAATAACGGCGAACCGCAACCTTGAGCCAGTCAACGAGTCCGGTAGCGGAACAGGTGGATGCTGGCGGGAGGAGCCGAAACCGCGAGGCTGGCTATGGCGTGGGGATCGGGCGAAACATCATAAAGCTGCCAGGGAAAGCGGAAGGCGGCTGGCGCCCGGACGCCCAGGATCGCAGGCGCGTCCTCCGCCCGCAGGGAGACATCGAAGGCACTGAGCGGGACTCGAAGACCGATGCCTTCCCCTTTCAAGATTGCCTCCTTCCGCGTCCAGCAGCGGAGAAAACCTGGGAGCCACTCCTCTGAGGGCAGCTCGGAGAGCGTCTGGCGCTCCAGTGGGGAGAAGTACCTTTCGACGAGGGAGGGTTGAATTTTGCGGGGTTCCTCGACATCGGCGCCCAGCTCCAGGTCGGAGGCAACAGCGAGGATTCCGAAGCTTTTGGAGTGACTGAGGTTGAAGCGCAAACGGAGGGCGTTGCTGCCGGCGAGCGCCGGCTTGCCTCCCTCGCCCGCTGCAAATGCCAGAGACTCCGGCGGCTGTCCGAGATAACCGGAGAGAATTCGCCTCATATGGACGTGGGCTGCCGCAAAGCGCAATTGATCCGGACGAAACCGGAAGTGGCGGTAGCGCAGGATTTCGCCGTCATCGAGACAGGAGACGTCCGGCTCAGGGGACTCCTGAGGGTCGCCCAGCCGCCAGGCCCAGAGATGCACGGCACCAGCGGGCAGGGTGGTCTCCGCGGCGGAATCCTGCCATCCTGTGATCACCGTCATCGTGAGGTTCTCCTTCCTCCCGCCGGCTGTTGCGTCCGGGCAAGGTATCTCTATCGCTTGAGTTTATCTGCGAAGAGCCATCTGGCGGCAGGGAAAGGAAGGAGGCCCGAATCTGGACAGGGTAACGGGTTGGGAACCTTTCTTTGGGTTGCAAACAACCGTCGGCGTCGCTTTGCACTCCATTAGAGGGTAACCTTGCCAGCATCATGGGCTAGCTCATATGAAAGTCGGGAAACCCTAATTGATGGAGAGATTGCAAGCTCCAGTGGCGCTAGAAGAGCAGAGCGAGAGGTCCGGCGAGGCTGACTTGCTGATAGGGATCACCTCTCCTGTCAGCTTTGAGAAGCTCTATGCCGCGAGCCGAGCGGCGTTTCAGGGGCTGGCCTCCGGTACTCCGTCGCTGCGCTGGGTGGTCGCCTATCCCCAGGAGTCCGAGCGCCCGGCGGAGAATGGGGCGATGCAGCAGGAGATGCCGGGACTTCGCTTCCTGCCGTATGTGCCGTCTCCAGAAGAGCCAGCCGTCGTTGCTTCGTTGGCGACCCATGCTTCTCTCGCAGCCGTGGAATCGATTGCCCGGAGCGCAGGCGTGAAGGTCTGTGTGATTGCTTCGCACGATCTGACGGCGATGGACTCGTCGGCTATCCAGTCACTGGCCAATCCGATCTTCGGAAATCAATGGGATCTGTGCATGCCAATCTATGCGACGGGTCCATTGGACGACTTGCTCAACAAGGGTATCTTGTATCCGATGACGCGCGCGCTCTATGGCAAGCGGATTCGCTTCCCCCTGGCCCCGGATTTTGGAGTCTCGGCTGAGATGCTCGGTACCCTGGCGGAGGGAGGCGCAACCAGCAGGTTCGCGGGGCAAAGCACGCTGGTGTGGCCATCGGTCGAGTCTGTGCGCATCGAGGGCCGGGTGCGGCAGACCTATTTGGGGGTGCGCCATGAAGCGCAAAATGAAGGGCTTGACCTGAGCACCGTTCTGGGAGGAGTGCTGGGATCGCTGTTCGATGAGATGGACAGAAATGCGTCGATCTGGCAGCGCATCCGAGGTTCGCAGGAGGTCGCGACTACAGTCAGCCGGGCAGTGAAGGTAAACGGGGGGGACACGGTGGATGTTCGTCCCCTGATCGACTCTTTCGAACTCGGCGCCCGCAATCTGCAGGAAGTGTGGTCCTTGATACTGCCGCCGATTACGCTGCTGGAGTTGAAGCGCATTACGCGTCTCGCACCGGATCAATTCCGCATCCCGGATGCGCTGTGGGTTCGTATTGTGTATGACTTTGCGTTGGCGCATCATCTGCGCAATCTCAGCAGAAGTCACGTCCTGGGCGCTCTTACTCCTCTCTACCTGGGGTGGGTTGCGTCCTACGTTCTGGAACTGGGTGATGCGCGCTCCTCTGTTGTCGAGTCCAGGCTGGAGTCACTTGCCCAGGCCTATGAGGCGGGGAAGCCGTATTTGCTATCGCGTTGGCGCTGGCCGGATCGTTTTAATCCATAGACTTAAGATTCGGTAGCCAGGAAGAGGGAAGAATATGTGGGATCAGATTCAGCAGTCGCTTCACCAATCGGTGGAGAGGGTCTTTACCAAAGTGGCGATGCTGCTGCCTGGGCTTCTGGCGTTTGTTCTGGCGTTATTGATCTTTCTCGCGATTGGCTGGCTGGCAGCTTACCTTGTGCGACGAATCCTGGGAGCAGTGCGTTTCGACGAGAGATTGCACCTGGAGAGAAGCGCCCTGATCGAATTGTCTCCCACGCAAACACCTACGCGGATCCTGGCTCGCATCGCTTTCTGGGCCTGCCTGCTGGCAGGAGTAATGGTCGGTCTTTCGGCATTTGAGGCGGCATCGGCGGAGTCCTTGCTGGCAGGCTATCTGCTGGCGTATCTTCCGCGTCTTGTCGGCGCGGTGCTCATTCTTCTTGTAGGCAACGTGGTCGCTCGCTTCCTGGCTCGCAGCGTGCTGATTGGCGCCGTGAATATGAACCTGCAATATGCACGGCTGCTGAGTTCCGGCGTGAAATGGCTGGTGCTGGTGCTGACGGCAGCCATGGTGCTCGATCACCTATCCATTGCCGGAGGCATCGTTGATCTGGCGTTCGGCATCCTCTTCGGCGGCATAGTGTTGGCACTCGCCCTGGCGGTGGGATTGGGCTCCCGTGACCTGGTGAGCCGCTCGCTGGAGAGAGAGACTCGTCCCCCGGAGTCTGTCTCCGAAGAAAAATTGCACCACTTCTAAAGAAGAATTCGTAAAGAGGGATTCCTGGAGATCTGAGGAGTCCCCTTGCTCAGACCCGCCTAATCTACCCGCTATCGGCCTGGCTGACCGTGATATCTTCATCGGTCTTCCATCCTTCTGCTCTTGTTACAAATGTAACCATTCTTCCCGTTTTGCTGGACCTTTTCGATTACTTAAGAGGTATATCGGGCTATTGCATTGCGTGCTACTTTCGTGGGGCTTTCGCGATGCTGTGTTCTGGATTGTGAATGGTAAGCAAGTCGCGTTGCTAGTTCTTGGCATAGAAGTTCAACACGAAGCTCAATATCGGGTTCGCCAAAGAACACCGCCAGTTCATGCGAGCCCGCCCGCCCCAGTATCAACTTCCGGGGAAATTATGGCGGAAGAAACTGCTGCAGATTCCGGGGACTGAACTGACCTCCATGGAATCGGATCTACGCTCACCTGGAACGGGACCCTCTCCGTCGCTGCAATGAAACGATTGCCTGAGATCGTTCGCGGCGAAACGAATGTAGTGGGATCTCCACTATAGACGGGATACCGCGAGTACTCTCTCTCTGCCATCTCTGAACCTCCAACAATAGGCCATGATTCGCCGCAGTTGAACCAAAGGGGCAGGCACCACGTGCGTGGCCGTCACTTCACGCACGGCTCGTTACTTATTGGTACGCGCAAGGATCTCTCGGATTGGGCTATGGGCCTGGAGCGAAAAGAATCTTTGGGAGGCGATCATGGCTGCCTGGAAAAGCAATGCTTCATTAGCTGACGGTAAAAAAAACGCCTTTGGAATAACTGCATCGCGAGCAAGCGCAAAGGCCGGCAAGGGAGTGGTGGGCTGGTTGACTCTTCTACTCTTTCTCATCGGTGCGGCGCACATTGCCAAGGCGCAAACCTTTGGATGCAGCCCAGCCATGGCGAACGACATCGTGTGTGAGAATTCAAAGCCCGGAAATCCACCGAGCAATTGGGCCATTAGCGGCGCGGGAGATTCGACCATCCAGGGATTTGCCACGGACATGAGTGTTGCGCAGGGATCCACCGTCTTTTTCAAAATCAATACAACTGCGGCGGCTTACAAGATTGATATCTATCGCCTTGGCTACTACGCGGGAAATGGTGCACGCAAGATAGCAAGCATCAGTCCTTCAGTTCCGCTTCCGCAATCGCAGCCACCGTGCCGCTCGGATGCAAACACGAATCTCTACGACTGCGGAACGTGGGCTGTTTCGGCTAGTTGGCAGGTTCCTGCGAATGCTACGTCTGGAATCTATTTTGCATTGCTGACCAGGACGGACACGGGTGGCGTGAACCAGGTCTTCTTCATCGTACGCAACGATCTAAGCCACTCCGACATGCTATTCCAGACCAATGACGAGACATGGCAAGCCTATAACGCCTATGGAGGCCACTCGCTATATGGTGGCGCGGATACATGGGATCTTACGAATCGTGCCTACAAGGTGAGTTATAACCGCCCCTTTATTACACGAGGCTTTTCCAGCGAAGCCTCTACGTTCGTATTTGGCGCGGAGTATCCCATGATTCGGTGGCTGGAAGCAAATGGATACGATGTCACCTACTTCACGGGCATGGATGCGGCACGCAATGGTTCGCTGATATTGAATCACAAGATCTATCTTGACTCTGGCCATGACGAGTACTGGTCTGGCCCACAACGCGCCAATGTGGAGGCAGCGCGAAATGCCGGCGTGAATCTGGCTTTCTTCAGCGGGAATGAGATTTTTTGGAAGACTCGCTGGGAAAACAGTATCGATGGTACAAGCACTGCCTACCGCACTCTAACCTGTTACAAAGAGACGCTGGCGAATGCGGTCCTCGATCCCGCGGATCCACCAACCTGGACCGGTACCTGGCGTGATCCGAGATTTAGTCCGCCTGCAGATGGTGGCCGTCCGGAAAATGCTTTGTCTGGCACTATCTTCGCTGTCAACGGTCCTGGGACGGATAACCCTGGGAACCTGTCTATCCTGGTTCCGGCCGCCGACGGTAAGATGCGCTTTTGGAGAAACACAAGTATTGCCAGCCTCTCTTCAGGTCAGACGGCGACGTTGCCACAAGGCTCGTTGGGTTACGAGTGGGATGAGGACTTAGATAATGGAACGCGTCCCGCAGGACTATTTGATCTATCAACTGCTACTTATAGCATGACCACGGATTTGCTGCTGGATTACGGCGGCACCTATGGCGCAGGCTCCGCCACCCACCACATGACACTGTATCGGGCACCGAGCGGCGCGCTCGTATTTGGCGCGGGTACGGTGGATTGGGCATGGGGACTGGATGCAAATCATGACAACCCTTTCTTCTCGCCCAATACGGCAGCAGATCCGAGGATGCAACAGGCAACGCTAAACCTGTTTGCGGATATGGGCGTCCAGCCGGCGACACTGCAAGCTGGCCTGGCACTGGCAACTAAGTCTACCGATACAGTTGCTCCGACTTCGACGATCACCTCCCCGCTTTCGGGTGCCACTGAAAAGCTCGGTGTACAGGTGACGATTACGGGAACGGCTACAGACACTGGCGGAGGTGTCGTCGGTGGTGTGGAGATATCCACGGACGGCGGGCAGAGCTGGCACCCCACTATCGGGAGAGGAAGTTGGAGTTATAACTGGACTCCTCTGGTTTCAGGTTCTATCAATCTTTTAAGCCGCGCTGTAGATGACAGCGGCAACCTTGAGACACCCTCCGCTGGCGTTACCGTAACTGTGCCGAAGACCCCGGTTGCGACGGATGTTCAAATATCTGGTGATACCTCCTCTCCATCCAGTACGGTTTCTACTCCTATATTTTCTACGTCAGCATCCAATGAACTACTTCTGGCGTTTGTCGCCACAGACTATCTATCTGGCGCCAATACCACGGTAACCAGTGTTACAGGCGGAGGACTTACATGGGTTCTGGTTGTGCGGACAAATGCGCAACTGGGATCCTCCGAGATCTGGCGTGCATTTGCTCCCTCTCCGGTGAGCAATATGAGCGTGACAGCGAATCTGTCACAGAGTGTTATTGCTTCGTTGTCGGTCATGAGCTTCACGGGGGTCAACACTTCAGGGACGAACGGGTCTGGGGCGATTGGAGCCGTTAAGAGTGCCAGCGCAAGCTCGGGCGCTCCCACTGCTACGCTCGTGACGACACAGGCTAATTCTGTCGTGGTGGGTGTCGGCAACGATTACGATAACGCGATTGCGCGTACGCCTGGATCTGGACAGACCGTCTTCCATCAGTATCTGACTCCAACAGGGGATACCTATTGGATGCAGAGGTTGAATCTTGCCGTTCCGCTAAGCGGGACCAGCGCGACGATTAATGACACGGCACCTACAGGCGACCGGTACAACCTCAGTATCTGCGAGGTCCTCGCTTCCACTACGCAGACGCTAAGTATCTCGGGAACGATCAGCCCTGCGTCCTCCGGCAGCGGAACCCAGATGTTCCTCGGTGGAAGCGGGACCGCTGTAGTCACTGCGGATGGATCTGGGAACTATACCTTTGCAAATTTAACTGGTGGTACTTATACCGTAACCCCGGTAAAGACAGGGTACACATTTACCCCGGCAAGCCTGTCGATCAGCCTTGCTGGCTCGAACGTTACGGGAGCGAACTTTACTGCCACTGCTTCACCCACCTACTCCGTATCCGGGAATATCAGCCCGTCTGCGGCTGGGAGTGGAGCCTCTGTATCGCTCGTCGTGAATGGTGAAGGAGGATCGAACCAGACGGTAATTGCAGATAGCAGTGGGAACTTTACGTTTACTGGAGTATTGAACGGAAGCTATACGATTACGCCGGTTAAAACTGGGTACGCCTTTAGCCCCGTGAACCAGACTATCAGTGTAGCGGGCGCGAATGTTAGCGGGGTTAGCTTTACCGGAAGCGCTATTGCTACTTATACGATATCGGGAGCCATTAGTACTTCGACTGCGGGAAGCGGCACTACCTTGACTTTAGCACCCACGGGCTCCACTGGATCCAGCCAGACAACGATTGCGGATAGCACAGGGAGCTATAGTTTTGCAGGCGTGGTGAACGGAACTTATTCGATTACGCCGAGCAAGACCGGGTTTACATTTAGTCCGGCCTCACAATCGATAACGGTGAACGGAGCTAATATCTCTGGGATCAACTTTGCGGCACAGGCAATTGTGACGAGCAATATTCGCTTCATTCAGAAGAATGTGAATGGGAATGAGGCAACCGCAGCGAGCATATCCACTACTTTTCCCGCCAATAATACTGCGGGAGATTTCCTGATTGTGTCCGGCGATGTTGCGCGTCCGGCAGGTCCGGTTTCCATTTCCGATACATTGGGAAACACCTACATCCCCGCAATGAGCCCAGTATCCGATCCCAACCAGAATGTGACGACTTACCTCTGGTATGTCCCAAGTTGTAAAGGGGGCGCGAACACGGTGACCCTGATACCGTCCACTGCAGCGGCACTGGAGATACATGTCTCGGAGTGGTCGGGCGTTTCCGCTACCAACCCGGTGGATAAGTCTGCATCTGCCACAGGTAACAGTGCAAGCGTATCCAGCGGTGCAGCTACTACTACCGCCAACGGAGAACTTATCTATGGCTACACCTTTCTGCTGAATACGGCTTCTGCAGGCACAGGGTTCACCAGTATTTCCCTGGTGAATGGAGATATGAGCGAGTATGAGCTGCAGCCGGCGGCTGGCAGCATAGCGGCAACCTTTACGCAGACGAGTGGATACTGGCTCGCATTGATGGCAACCTTTCGGCCAAGCAATGCTACCCAGGGAGGGATTTCGGGAACAATCAGTCCCGTGTCGGGGGGGAGCGGCGCGACTGTTACTCTGAGTGGTCCTGTCACGGCTACAGCGACAAGCGACAGTTCCGGGAACTACAGTTTTGTTGGACTTCCGGATGGGACTTACACAGTCACGCCGACTAAAAGTGGAGTTAGTTTCACTCCGGCCACCCAGTCTGTCACGGTAGCGGGAACTACCGTGACCGGAGTGAACTTTACTGCAAATCTTCCGGTGCTTTCGGTCAGCCCCACGGGCCTCTTCTTTGCAGCGGTGCAGGGTGGCGGCAATCCTCCGACATCCACGGTCAACATTACGAATACAGGAGGCGGTTCGTTCACCTATACGGCCAGCAGCGATAGCGCGTGGTTGAATGCAACTCCAGCGATTGGATCTGCGCCACAGCAATTGCAGGTCTCCGCCACTATCAATGGACTGGCGATCGGCAGCTACACGGGACATATCACCATCACGTCCGCGGGAGTGCAGGGGTCGCCTGCAGTTCTTACGGTTACCTTGGATATAGGAGTCGCTACGGATTGGCTTACGGTAGATCACGATGCCAGCCGTAGTGGCAATGCAGTGGATGAAACTACGATCAACGCTTCGAATGTCGGAAGCCTGCAAATGGCATGGTCAACAGCCGTCGATGCTTCGGTAACAGCTCAACCGTTGTATGTACATGGAATTTCCATAGCTGGCCAAACACGGGACATATTGATTGTGGGCACGGGAGGGAATTCACTTTACGCGCTGGATGCACTGAATGGAGCCGTGTTATGGAAGCGTAATTTCGGTGCGCCTACTCCGAACACGTGGGGTTTGCCGGATGGCTTTGGCATCGAGGCTCCGCCCTTCATTGACCGGGTTGCAGGCCGCATCTATACCGTTTCAACAGATGGTTATTTCCGGGTGATATCGCTCTTCGATGGTACGGATGTCTATCCAGCGCTGGCGCTTATTGTGAATCCGGATACGAACAAGGTGTGGGGCGGGCTGAATCGAGTCGGCAATAGTATCTATATCGCAAGCGGAAGCAATGGAGGCGACGTTGCGCCTTGGCGTGGGCAGGTCTACAAAGTAGATATTTCATCTACTCCGACGGTGACAGGTGATTTTGTAGTCGTTCCCAGTATTCCGCCACCGAACGGAGGCGGCGGTATCTGGGGCTATGGAGGAGTATCGGCCGACCTGGCAACAGGCAACATTTATGCCGCGTCTGCAAATGACTCTGTCATCACCTCGAGCGGGACCGAAGGATACACGCCGTATTCCGATAGCATGATTGCACTCGATTCGAGTCTCAACCTGCTAGGTACCTATCAACCGGTACAGCCATCAACTTACGCGTGCTCCGGTGCTCCATGCGATCTTGACTTCGCATCGACGCCGACATTTTTCCAACCACCTGGATGCCCGACGATGGTGACGGCAGGGAATAAGGATGGCAGGCTATTTTTGTTCCGGACCGCGGATCTGATGGTGAGCGGCCAACCGCTGCAGACGTTGACGCTTAATACTGCGAACGATTCTCTTGGTTCCGGTGGAGTGGGAGGCGTACCTGCTTACTCACCGACCAGCAACATGATCTTTGTTACGACAGCGGGGTCAGGAGTTATTGGAGTCGCTGCGGGTGTCGTTGCGCTTCAGGTTACATCGAGTTGCACATTGCAGGTTGCGTGGAGTAAGGCTCTTGGGGGCAGCGGTGCTCCCAACTCGACGCCGACGCTGGCGAATGGCCTTGTGTTTGCGGGGGAGGGCAACACGGGCATCATCCACGCATATAGCCAGTTGACTGGAAACGAAGTATGGCATAACGGCACTCAATATGGAGCTTCCAACACGTTTGCGGCTCCGATCGTAGCTGGCGGAAAAGTTTATGCAGGATCCTGGTCCAGTCCCAGCGGCGGCGGCATCGTGGGAGCGTTTGCTCTCAACACTCCTGTACTTGCGGTGACGCCAACATCACTCTCATTTAGCGGGGTGGCAGGAGGAAGCAATCCAGCGGCCGCCGCACTGAACGTTACCAATGGAGGTGGCGGAACGCTGACCTTCACGGCGGCGAGCGATAGCGGATGGCTAACGGTCTCACCCGTATCGGGAACAGCGCCTCAAACGCTCCAGGTAACTGCTTCGCTTGCGGGTCTGGCGGCGGGAACCTACACCGGGCACATCACGGTGACTGCAACGGGCGCGCAGGGTTCTCCAGCAGTGATTGCTGTAACACTGACGGTAGCTGCAACATCTACGTGGAGCATCTCGGGGTCTGTTACTCCATCCACTTCGGGAAGCGGAACTCTTCTTACGCTGAGTGGTGCGTCGAGTGCGACCACGATCGCAGATAGCCTGGGGAACTACAGCTTTGCAGGGCTGGCCAATGGGAGTTACACGGTAACGCCCAGCAAGACGGGGTACACGTTCACTCCTCCATCGCAAACGGTGTCGGTGAACGGCGCTAACATTATCAGTCTAAACTTTGCTGCGCAGGCAGCAACGACGAATACGCTTGTGATGGATGCGAAGGTTTCTGCAGACTCGAAGACAGCGAGCACCTCCATTGCGACATCTGCCTTCTCTACAACATCCGGCAATGAACTGCTCCTGGCGTTTATCAGCACAGACTACATCTCCGGCAGCAATACCACAGTGACAAAAGTGACTGGCGGCGGACTGACGTGGGCCCTGGTTGTCAGGACCAACGCACAGAGCGGTACAGCGGAGATCTGGCGCGCCTTTTCGCCAACTGTTCTAACAAATGTAACCGTAACGGCGACAGTATCGCAGAGCGTCTTGTCTTCCATCACCGTGATGAGTTTTTCGGGTGTGGACACATCAGGAACATATGGCTCAGGCGCAATCGGAGCGACGGCAAGCAAGAGCGCAAGTTCCGGTGCGCCAACGGCGTCGGTGGTGACCACGCGGAATGGGTCGTGGGTTTTTGGCGTGGGCAACGATTATGACAATGCAATTGCTCGTACCGTAGGCTCGGGGCAGACTCTGGTTCATCAGGATCTGACGACGACCGGGGACACTTACTGGGTGCAGATGGAAAACGCGCCGACACCTTTAAGCGGCACGACCGTGACGATTAATGACACTGCACCCACCACTGACCAGTATAACTTGAGTGTGGTAGAGGTACTGCCTTGAGGAGGAGTAAGAGGTGAGTTGAGGAAGCAGCATGCTTAGCTGCGCGTCACCAGCATCTCTTCCTTTGAGTATTTTGTTGGCCGCTTCGCACGAACTCTCTTATCGCATCCTGCTGCTGTCCGTATTCAACAGCGGCAGGATGCTATCGATTCCTCCAGCATATGATGTAAGACTCACCGGATTCAGAGGGACTTTCTGAATTCGATGCGGTTCTTAATCTTCTGCCTGAATCTCTCCGCCGCGATTGAACCTCACATCTGATTTCTACTTCTTTCTACTTCTCACCGAATCCTGACTGCGATGTGCCTTGTCTGCCAATTTCTGCATGGAAATGCAAAGCTCCGGATAGCGAAATAGACCAACCGTTCAACAATCCCCTGACCAAATCGTGTGATTGTGAACCCTAATGGGGGATGGCAGTCTGTAGGAAGACGGAATGAGGGTGTGCATCTCTGGCGCAGATGGGAAGTGTTCTGCTGGAGTGCGAGTAGATTTCACTTCGGGATTTGCATCGACCACGGGCGCGTCAGCCGAAGCTATTGCATCGGCGAGCGGCTCAGTATCTCGTGTCCTCCCTTGAATCTGCTCAAAACCAGGCGCGTCTGCAGGTTCTTGAAGAGGTGATGTCAGTGTCCTATGCCTCCATTGTTTTTTCCCGGGCTTGTCGCCTTTTCATCTCTAGAAAAAGTATCGGCGAATGCACTTCGCAAGCAAAGATGCGCACCATTATGACGGTGACGCTTGCCTGCAACCTGATCGCAGCAATGTGTGGTTGCGGCTTTCAACTCAACGGATTGCCCTCCAACGCAATTCGAGTTTCGCCAGGTTCACTCACCTTTGGGAATGTCCCTGTTGGACGGGCCGTGACGAGCCAACTGGATGTCACGAATGTAAGTGCCGAGACTGTTGTGATCGCCGATGTGAGTGCTGGCGGTCAACCTTTCTCCGTATCTAGCCCTGCAGCAACTCCAATCAGTATTCCCGCATTTGGTTCTCATACGTTCAAGATTGGCTTCAGACCGGATAAGTCAATGCGATATTCCGGTCAGCTTACGCTCAAGGACACGTCAGCTAAGCCGATCGCAGAGATCCCGATCGCCGGTGCGGGCACTTCGGATGCCGTGCCGCAATTGGCAATAAGTGCATCGAGCTTGAACTTCGGCAGCGTGATTGTGAACTCCGTATCGACGCAGGCGGTGACGCTGACCTCGACGGGCACGGCACCAGTTACGATTAGCGGGGTATCTGTGACAGGCACAGGTTTTACAGTTACAGGTACGACCTTTCCGATGACGCTGAATCCGAGCGAGCCAGTGACGCTGCAGGTTCAGTTCCAGCCAACCGTAGCAGGAACAGCGAGCGGTCAGTTGATCGTCGGCAGCAATTCCTCCACCGGCGGTATGGCTACGGTAGCTCTGAGCGGCACAGGCACAGCAGTGTCGCCAAGTCCGCAGACGAGCCCACAGTTGTCTCTAAGTGCATCGAGCTTGAACTTCGGCAGTGTGATTGTGAACTCCGTATCGACGCAGGCGGTGACGTTGACCTCGACAGGCACGGCACCAGTTACGATCAGCAGCGCAACGCTTGCCGGCACGGGCTTTACCACGTCAGGCCTCAGCCTTCCGGTTACGCTGGATCCAAATCTGGCGGTGACGCTGCAGATCCAATTTAACCCAACCGCAGGGGGAGCAGCGGCGGGTCAACTGTTGATCCAGAGCAATTCGTCGAGCGGAAGCACTGTTGTCGTCGCTTTGAGTGGTACAGGAGTGGCGGCTTTAAACCCGCAGTTATCTGTGAGTGCATCTAACCTGGACTTCGGCAGCGTGCCGCTAAATTCTGTATCGACGCAGTCGATTACGCTGACCTCGACAGGCACATCTCCAGTGACCATTTCTTCGGCAATACCAGCTGGTGCGGGATTTACGCTTTCAGGGGCCAGCTTCCCATTGATGCTGGATCCCGGCCAGGCGACAACACTGTGGGCCCAGTTCACGCCAACCACTATGGGGACAGCTACCGGTCAACTGACCATCAGCAGCAATTCGCTGAGCAGCAGTACTATTGTCGTCGCATTCAGCGGAAACGGCACGAGCGGCTCCTCGCAACATGTGGTCGATCTGCGCTGGAATGCGCCGAAGGGCTCGCTGGCGCAGTTGGCCGGCTACAACATCTATCGATCGTCCTATGGCGATTCTTTCCAGTTGTTGAATCAGGCGCCGAATCTGCAGACCACCTACGTGGACAGCACAATCGAAAGTGGCGTTGCCTATAGCTATATTGTGAAGAGCGTCGATTTGAGCGGAATGGAGAGTGATCCGACGAATGAGGCGACGGTGATCGTCCCATAGACCGTGTGTAGATAGGCGGAGGGGCACATGGTTGGAGGATACGAAGGACGGCGGTGCATCCAAATCCACCGTCCTCCCTGGAAGCAGGCAAATGCTTATGCTGTCAGGCCGTGCTGCTGGATCTTATAGAGCAGCGCGCGATAACTGATGTTCAGGTTTGTCGCCGCCCGTCTGCGATTCCATCCCGAGGCGGATAACGCATCCTGGATCATGCGAATTTCGGTCTGATTTTTGACGCCGTTCACTACGCCTTTCATACCCGCTAAAACAGGGGGCTTCATCTCCATCGCGGGTTCTGAGATGGGGATTGGCGCGGACACGGCAGATGCTGACCGCGTCTTGGCCCGCAGGTCATTATAGGCACCCTCCTGATCCTGCAGGATAATCATGCGAGTGACGAAGTTCCGCAGTTCGCGAAGATTGCCTGGCCAGTGGTACTCCATAGCTGCCTCAATTACCTGTCCTGAGAAAGCGAATGGCTGCTGTCCGAGCTCGACTGTTCCTCGCTGCATCAACTGCTCCATAAAAAGAGGAATCTCCTGACGGCGTTCGCGGAGAGGAGGTATGGAGATGGTGAAAGCATTGAGGCGGTAATAGAGATCTTCGCGGAAGCGCTTCTCTTCAATCGCCTCCTGCATGTTGATGTTGGTGGCGGCCAGAACGCGAACATCGACCTGCGTCGTGGTGCGCGCTCCCAGGCGGGCAAAGGATCCGTCCTGGAGAACATGAAGCAGCTTGGCCTGCATCTGTGGGCTCATCTCGCCAATTTCATCCAGCAGCAGAGTGCCCTTGTTTGCGAGTTCGAATTTGCCCGGCTTGGACTTTACGGCTCCCGTGAAAGCACCGGCCTCATAGCCGAAGAGTTCGCTCTCTAGAAGTTCGGTGGGAAGAGCCGCACAGTTTACGTTGAGAAACTTCTTCTCTGAACGGGAGTGGTATTTGTGCAACAGCATCGCCACGACTTCTTTACCTACGCCACTTTCGCCTAGTATAAGGACGGGAATATCGACTGGAGCGAGGATTCGGATGTCTTTGTAGATCTGCAGCATTACCGGAGACGCAGCCAGGAAGAAACGGTTGTTGTCCAGCTCTTCCAGGTGATAACTCTGTGTTTTGTCAGCGATAGAGCTAGCCGCAAGAGAGGCATCGATCTTGGGCTGAGAGGTGAATCGCTCCAGATCCTGTCGCAGCAATGGCTTTCTCAGGATCGTATGGATATTCCATCTGGCCGCATGGCTTTTCCACGAGATGTCTCCCATTTCCGAGAGGATGCAGAGCCGATCGCTGCCGATGGTTTGCATGAGTGCGGGAACAAACAGGCCATCCTTCGATCTGTTCCTGGATGCGTCAAAAAACAGGTAATCCGCTACCAACCCTTTACGCAAGAGCTGGAGCGCCTCCTGGGACGAGGGCACGCACATGGCCTCGTAACCTTCGGATTCCAAAGCATTGAGAATCAAATTGCAGACATTAGTGTCGTCGCTGATAGCGAGAATTTGAACCTGGCGCGTCATCGATACACCTCAAGGGGAATAGAAAAAGAACCGTCACGCGTTTGGAGCCGGAGGGTGCTGATTGTTTCTAATCTGGCACGAGCTCTATAACTCCACGCCTGGCTCACTGCATGTATGTTTTTGCAGGAAGCCCGGACAACCAATGGAAGAAAACAGGAAGGCTGTTGCCTATCGGCGTCAGCGAAAAATAGTGTGAACAGGGCCCAGTTCATTTCAAATCCCTCAGGCGTAATGATCGGATGCGTTACCTTTTTTGGTTCATTCCAAGGTCTGAAACGTCTGACCGATCCCTGAAGCAACGCGACTTTAGCGCCATCCCCCCAAAGTGTCAAACGAAAAAATGCAAGTGTTAGATACTAATTTTGCATACCTAGAGTATGTCGCGTAAGACATTGAATACAAAGGATAAGCGGATGATGAGAGGATGATGGAAATTTCTTTCGAAGGAACAAGACAGGATAAAAATGTGCTAGTTACTTACTCACATATAGGTAACCTATGCGTACTCATTGCACACATTATGGAAGGAGTTCAGGCGGACCTGAAAAATTCCTACGACGGAAAGATTTCTGGAGATCAGTGACGGTGTTCGGAAATATAATACCCGGCGCCATATTGGGGAGACACTTGCGCCGGGTTCGGATCCTTTATTTCCCTTAAGGGCCTGGGTCAGATTTTTCTGCCTTCCGCTCCTGCCGCCTGTTCATCCAGATACCACGCCACGGTCTGTCTCAAGCCCTCGTAAAAGTCGGCAGCGGGGCGATAGCCGAGCTCGGTGCTGGCGCGCTCGATGCTGGCTAGGGAGTGCTGGACGTCACCCTCCCGGGGAGGGCCATAGATTGGCTGCCGCCGGAAGCTTAGAAGCTCCGCGATAGCAGCGTAGACCTCGTTGAGGGTATGGCTTCTGCCGGTACCGATGTTGAAGACGCGTCCGGTGGCGACTTCGCGAGGGGCAGCAAGGGCCAGCAGGTTTGCATTCACCGCGTTGCTCACAAACGTGAAGTCGCGGCTCTGTTCCCCCGTGCCGAAGATGGTGGGAGTTTCGCCAGCCATCATTTTGTAGGTGAACTGGGCGATGACGCCGGAATAGGGCGAGTCTGCGGCCTGGCGTGGACCAAAGATGTTGAAGTAACGGAGGCACACGGTTTCCAGTCCATAAACCCGCCAGAATGCTTGCATGTAATACTCTCCCGTCAACTTTTGGACGGCGTAGGGAGATAGCGGCATCGGCAACATGAGTTCCTGCTTGGGCTGCGTTGGCTGGTCTCCGTAGGCCGAGGACGAGGCGGCATAGACTATGCGGCGGACTCCGGCATCGCGCGCTGCGAGCAGAAGATTCAAAGTTCCGTTGATATTGGAATTGTGCGTCAGAAGAGGGTCTTTGACCGAGCGCGGCACGGACGCCATGGCCGCTTGATGCGATATAAAATCTACTCCCTCACATGCTGTCCGCAAGCCTGCCATGTCCTGCAAATCCATTTCCTCAAAGGAAATTGCTTGCCGGATGTCGGCGAGGTTCTCGAGCTTTCCCGTCGAGAGATTGTCGATTCCACGTACCTCATGTCCCTGGCTGACCAGAGCGCGTGCCAACGTAGAGCCAATGAATCCGGCAATTCCTGTAATCAGATAACGAGCCATTTACCCTCCACCTCAAGAATACCTTTCGCGGGTCCGGTCGCGAGATGCGCGGCAAAAAAAGGATTCTGAATTTGTTGCTTTGCGTCGGCGCAGCAATCGACCTTCCCGGGGAACAACGCTGCCCTTGAGCTGCGAGGCAACACGCACAAGCTTCACTTTCAGCTATAGGGAATCATCTTTAGAAGTGGAAGCCGACATCGAGACACTCATCGATCCTAACAATTGTTTATGAAGTTCATCCTAACAACGGTTTATGGGGTTTTGGCAAAGATACTGTTTTCGTCTGTGCACGATGATGGCTTCGCGCGGATCGCGTAGAGAAGAGACTCATCGGATATGATCGCGAATCCCTTTCAGGAATCCATCGCAGATCGTTGGTAACCCTTCGTCGCTGCATTAGGAACTTCACGTGCAGGGGTCAAAGCAAAATCAGAGAAGTCATTCAGGCTGCAAGCTCCTGTAGGCGCGGGTCGATGCGCGCATTCACTGAATTCTTTAGACTTCCGCGGAAATCCCTGTGCTACGCGCAGAAATCCGGGCCGGAAAATTCCGGTGTAGTTCTTACGATCCCTGTAGTTCTTACCTGCACTTGCTACATAGCACTTACGAGGTAGGGCGAAATACTGGCTTGCGTGCAAGCCTTATTGTGCAGTCCTTGTTGTTGAACCTGAACTGGAGGCGCCGATTTGCTGAGCACTTCGACCTGAGCATTGATCAGAGTCATTGGCACTCGTCACGAAGGAAAGGTGGTACGTCTTTCGATGAACTATAAAAGAGCTTTGAGTTACTGGTATTCAAGTCTTGTGGTTCTGATTATCGGTTTTATCTTTTGCTCTCATGTGGCGGTGGCCCAGCAGACAGCACTTGCACTGAGTTCCGGAACAGCGAATCCTGGCGGAAGCGTAACGCTGAACGTATCCCTGACAGACTCCGGCGGCGCCATTCCGGCGGGTCTGCAATGGACGATAGGTTATCCAACGGCGGACATCACGGGGGTGACCGCGAATGTGAGTCCGACCGCGAGCGCTGCGGGAAAGAGCGTGACCTGCTTCAGCAACAGCGGTAGTAGCAATTGCATCCTCTACGGCATTGATAACACGTCTATCCCAAGCGGTCAGATTGCAACGATCACTTTTCAAATTGCGTCCGCGGCACCTGCTGGAACCGCACCTGTTTCGTTGACAGGTTCGGTCGCGACAGATCCGACAGGCAGCTCCATCTCCGCAACAGGATCGGGCGGGACCATTACGATTCAATCGAGCGCTCCTGTCGCAACGACTACGACGCTGTCTTCCAGTTCGACGAGCTTGAGCGCTGGCCAGTCGGTATCATTTACGGCGGCGGTCGCTCCAGCTTCGGGTACGGGGACGCCGACGGGGACGGTGACGTTCCATGATGGAGCGACGTCTCTTGGT
>DATLIY010000013.1 GCA_035539175.1 Acidisarcina sp.
GCTATTTGGCAATGGTATCTGCGGTCCGGGTGTAGGGCAGTACCTCAGCGGATCTACCACGCTGGCGGTAGGTCAGCAGCTAGTTGTCAACTACAACCTCTCTAATCTGCCATCTGCAACGGCTACATGGCCCCCCGACACCATAACCCTGACGGCGGCCACATGGACGAACAATTCTACAGTGTCCGTGACCCTCAACTATGTAATCTGGTGAACCAATGTCATTCATAATCAACGATGGCACACAGAGATTCGCTTCCGATAACTCTCTTAATGTCGAGGTAGGATCGGCAACTCCGTCAGGACCTATAACCCTGAATGGAGTTGCCCTGCTGAGTGGTTCTAAGCTGGCGCGGTCCCGCGTTCCGTCGGCTGCCCTACTCCGCACCTCGGGGGTAGTCGCTACCATACCGCTGTACTCGCAGGTGACAGCCTCTTACACGGGTAAAACTGGATGCGGCTCATGCTCTGCTGGCATCTATGTTTCCGCCACGTCTACCACAATCACGCTGGCAAACGGGACAACCACCGCGATCAGCAACGTAACCTACACGGTGATCTAATGCCCATCCTGATAAACGATGAATCTGGCGGTGTAACTACCCAACTGCTGCAGATCGACAATAACGGTCAGCTATGTCTCGGTACAGGTACACCTCTGGCGAAGCTAACAGCAAACGGGGTAGGGCTATGCGATGCCTCGGGGAATCTGCTGACAGGAGTAGCCAGTGCAACACTCGCGCCGGGTAGCGGGACCGTGGTGCTTGGATCGAATCAGTATGCGACGGTCTACACCGTATCGGGGTTTGAACCTAATGTATGGCTGGCTGCCTATTTCCCCGCTACGAAGCATACCTACAACACGGTAAATAATACGTGGAGCACTGCGCCACTGTACAAAGTCTCCCACCAGGTCGACAACGTGGTGAGCGGCAACTTCGAGGTGATGTCGAATGATCTCTGGGTCAACGATCAATTTAATGCGGCCACCTATCCAGATGTTTCCTACATCTACATGTGAGGACAAATGATCTATTTTCTTGAGTACGATTCAGGAGGAAACATCGTGCACGTTTGCGGTGACCCCACTATTACGATTGTTCCGTTGATAAACCGGGTGGAGTACAAAGACGCGAACGGCAACCCTCTGGTAGATGCGAGCGGTGCTCCACTCTCTGGATCGGACCATCCCATGCAGGAACCGGTCGGTATCGACCAGGCGACACATGACATGTTAATCGCCAACGGGCTGGATAAATACACCTACAGCAATGGCGCAGTAGTCGCAAAGGTATAACTCCCCATGCCCAATAAAAAGACATCTCTCCTCGCATCGCTCGATCACTACTGCTACCGAGATCCAGTCATGCACATCCACGAGTATCCGGCTCTCTACGTCTGTCAGTGCCCTAGCTGCGCAGATCCTAACGTCCCCTGCACCTGCTGCCATGCGTCTCTGTCTCCGGAGATGGCAAAGCAGGCTGGACTAATGCAAAAAGACGGTACTGTCCTCTGTCCTGACTGTGGAGTAGCCATGACGCTCAACCCCGCACGGAGAGAGGCTGAGGTCCATGTGCAGCTCTGCACGGACAAGACGATCCACTATCCCGAGATGCACAAGGCCAAGACCATCAGCGATGCAGATTATGCTGCATGGAAAGCCACTCTCATCCGTGATGAGCTACTGGGCAACTATGTACGTGTGCCGACTAGCACAGTGTTTGCTAGGTTCTCCCACGATGAGACAGCATTGCTAGATTCCGCTCCAGACAAATTCCAGACCATCATGCAGGGTCGGGTGAATGACAGCGCGGAGAACGCAATGAGGCACTCTATCCCGAGTCAGCACAAGACCACTAAAAAACCCGTCAAGATCTAAAAAGCCACCAAAGAGGAATCCCCCAAAATGAGAAAATATATCCTTGCCCTGCTGCTCTGCGCGGCCTCGCTCTCCTATGCTCAGAGCAGCTTTGTCACCATCAGCGCGAGCAAGCTCTATGCCGGTGGAAGTCACCTAGTGCGAGCTGGTAAGCTCTGCGCTACTGCTACCGATGCCAGCGATCAGCCACTGTCTATTGGTGTGCAGGGTGGTGGTATTGTCCTGCCTCTTTCTGCATGCTCCACCATCAGCAATGGTGCAGCGACTCTACAGGTGGCGGACCCTCGCACAGCTAGTCTCAATGCTGAATACAGGATCACGGTGTTCGATGCGGACAGCCAGCGGACATCTATCTATAGCCGGGTAGTAGTCGATGGATCATGGTGCACCGGGACTACCTGTAGTCTCGACAGTTACGATCCGACTACCAGCGTACCTATGATAGTCCCGGATATCACGCTGGGCTCTGCCGATGCTACGGGGACCAAGGACGTATCCAGCAGGGTGAATGCTGCTATCGCTGCGCAGGTGGGTAGCTATCTCGGAAGTAGTGCATCGTTCACGTTGCCTCCAGGACAATTCTGGGTTCCAAGTCTGAGCAATGTCTACGGTGTACCCTTTACCGGTCCGGGAAGATTGCTGAAGACGGTCAATCAGACATCGCTCAACTCGTCGAATGCGACCGTGACCGCTACTACGGCGCAAGCTAACAGCTATGCCTATGCGACTCCTCGTCTGGTATTCGGGCAGGAATACATGAGCCACTGGATGGCTAACATACAGGGAGGAGCAGCGACCAAGGTACTATTTAGCGGTGACTCTACGACGCAGGGAGTCAACATCACCAATAACGCCTACCTTGTGGATAAATTGTTCGCTGCGTCGGCTTCGTCTGCGGGTTTGGTTAATATAACAACTTCCAATTCCGGTCAGTCGGGTAAAGATACTGCTGATTGGGTATCCACCTTTTTAGCCTCGGACCTAGCGACATCCCCTGACGTCTATGTAGTCCGGTGGGGTATCAATGACCCATTCTGGGGACTCACTCCTGCTCAGACCATTGCCAACATCCGTAGCGGTCTGGCAACGATCCGGGCATCGAAGAATGTGGATCAGATGACCGTAGTGCTGGAGATGCCGTCTGCGGTCAACGACAATCCCAATGGTCGTGGAGCTACCTATTACGAGCAACTGCGAAACGGGTATGCTCAGGCCGCGAGAGACTATCAGGCGGTATTCATCGACCTGTATGGCCTGATGCCAGACAATGACTTCGCGGTGCAGACCTGCATGATGGATCAGCCTTTTGCGGGTACGTCTACACCGCCAGTCCATATCCATCCGGGTAACTGCAAAAACCCCATCTACAACGACATATTAGCTAAGACCTTGATCGATCCAGTGCGGGTGTGGGGTAGCAGCAGCTCGACTCCGACAGGATCATTTACTGGTCCCGTCTCCACAAACTACCCCGGCTCTGGGGTATTCATGGGGGCTAACCCTACCTATGGACCTACGCAGGTGTTCTATAACTCGCTTGCGGGAACAGACAATAAGCTGTGGCAGTTTTACCCGGACACGGCTGGCACGTTTAACCTCTGGATGGTGAATGATGCGTCTAATGCTGTCACCACGGTGCTAGCGATCCCCCGCTCGGGGATAAATCCTCAGCCTATGAGGATCAATGACGACCTACAGGTGAGCGGGACTATATCCGCTGGTGGTGGCGCTATAGCTGTGTATCGCTGCACTACTGCGGGTACTCTGCCAGTCGGTGCACTGACTGTAGATGGTAGTACCTGTGGAGCCAGCACAGACACCGGCCTCCGCGTCAAGTAGCTCCTCCTCACTCCCTCTCTCTGCTCTACCCATCCCCCCGATAAGGACCAGACCGCCATGCATGAGACTACCCCTCCCACTTTTCCTAGCCAGAACGACTATGAATGGATACGCGAGACTCTGATGCTGCATACAGCGGCTCTCGCCACCCTGACAGCAGACTCAGCAGCGCTACGAAAATCTCTGGAGGGGAATGGACATATCGGACTCATAGGCAGGGTGGAGAGGATCGAGGGGCTAAAAAACAAGCTGTATGGGGTAGCCGTATCTATCTCCGTACTAAGCGGTATCGCATGGCACCTGCTCTCTCTGGGGCATCGATAGATATGGGGACATCTAAGAGGTATGTACTGGCCTTTGATATACACTACCCCGAGCATGACGACCTCTCGTGGCGGTGTGTGCTGGACTACACACGGAAGAATGATATCGATGGCTTCATCTTCGGGGGCGACCAGCTAGATCTAGCCTGCATCAGTCATCACACCGCGTCTCAGCCACTCTACCGGCCTCAGGGAGCCCTGAGGTCTAACTTGGATGGGTTCAAAAAATACATCCTCGATCCTGTGGATGCGGCACTTAAACCGGGTACAGACAAGCGCTTCCTGATGGGCAACCATGAGGCCTGGCTGACCGAGCAGTACAAAGAGACTAACCCGGAGCTGGATGGATTGCTCGACCTCCCTGACCTGCTAGGACTCGCAGAGCGAAAGTATGAGGTCATCCAGCAGGGGGGACACACACAGATTGGCAAGCTATACGTCATCCACGGGGACACCATAGGTGGCGGAGTAAACCACGCTAAAAAGTGTGTGGATGTCTGGGCTAGGTCCGTCGTCTATGGGCACCATCACACACTACAGAGCTACACCCGGACCAGTCCCGCGCATGAGTCAGAGCGCTGGACAGCTATCTCCCTCCCCTGCCTGAGCCACACCGCTCCCCGGTATGGTCGAGGCCGAAGCAATATGTGGGTAAATGGCTTTGGCGTCGTCGATGTGCGGTCAGGTGGCGCGTTCAATGTCAATCCGGTCATCATCACGGATGGCACCTGCTCCCTAGAGGGAAAGACCTACACCGGCAAGCGGTCACACCACAAGAGAGGAGCCTAGCGCCATGATCGGGTTCGGAGTCCAGCGGGTGGTCAGGCGGCCTATCTATTCCGTGACAGGTCAAAAACTCTGCTACTACATCGACGGTCCACGGGGGATAGAGCTACTCACCCTGCGGGGGAAGAAATATGCAAAGCTCACCGCCAAGCACGTAGAGTGGATCGCTTCCCTATCCGCTGGCTCCTCCGCATGTGGAGGGACCATTTTGTCGAATAACGATATATACGAGGATTAGCATATATGAACATTACAGACACGATTCAATCCGCCAAAGTGTGGCTCACCACGCATCCCTATTATGGTGGCCTCTGGGTGGTGATCGAGTCCGCTGCCATCGGCGCGGTGCTCGATGCGGTAACCACCGGCATGTACTACTCGACAAATGGTCTGAAGCACCTGTCTTTTGTCATCGTGACGACTGTAGGGCTGTCCATCAGAAACTACATCCGCCAGTCCCCGATTCCTCCTCCTTCGAAGTAGATACATCCACGCAAAACCTAACCCAAGAACGCCGTCCCAAAGGAGGGACGTACACCTATGGCCATAACATTCAAGAGTGTCGGACATTTTTTTGCCTCGTTTTTTACAGCCGTCAAAAACGACCTGCCCAAGGTCATGGCGACTGCTGCTGTGGTCGAGTCGGTCACCGCTGCGATCCCGGTCTACGGTCCGCTTGCCGTCTCCGCAGAGAAGCTGGCCTATGCCGCTATGGGAGAGTTGGCTGCGGTGCTGCATAGCGGTGATGCAGCGGTAAAAACCAAACTGCAGGATGCCGGGCTGGATATCGCGGTCATCCAGAGCATCGAGGCTCTGGTGGCGACCTACCCTTCTATCGCTGCCTTCGCAGCCAGCCTCACAGCAAAAAAGTAATCCAGTAGCACGTATCTATATATATGAGGCCGCCTCCGTCATGGGGGCGGCCTCAGTTTTTGGGAGGTCTGACAATGCAGACAATACCTACCACCCCGGATGATGAGCACACACTGGCCCTCTGCCTCTGGCGGGAAGCACGCGGGGACGGCGAAGCCGGTATGCGTGCCGTCGCAGGAGTGTGCCTGAATCGGGCTCTGTCACACACCCAAAAACTTGCACTATCGGGAGGCAGGATTTTTACCGGTGATCGAGATCCCGTGTACGCTCCATGTACATTTTTGGTGAGTTTCTGCTACTTCTACGCTTTTTACGCTCCTTTAGAATCAGTAAGTTGCTGATTTTAAAGGAGCCATTTTTGTACTCGATCAACAGACCGCTCATTTTAGGCCGCCGTGTACAACGGGTGTACAAAAATGAGCGATTTCTATTACTTTTACGATTTTTACGACCCTAAGGAATCAGTAAGTTACTGATTCTACTACGGTTACTGGCGTACTCTTCGTACGGCCCCTTGAAGTCCTCGATGGTTCCGTTGTCAAAATGCCAGATGCGAGTCGCAACTTCGTCGATAAGGTCGTGATCGTGAGTGACCAGTAGCACGGTGCCTTCGTAACGCTGGATCGCGATATTCAACGCATTGATCGACTCCAGATCCAGGTGATTCGTGGGTTCGTCGAAGATCAGGATGTTCGGCTTTGCCAGCATCAGCTTGCAGAAAAGGAGTCGCGCCGCTTCACCGCCCGAGAGCGCGTCGGTTGGCTTCAGCCCCTCTTCGCCGCTGAAGAGCATCTGGCCCAGCAGTCCCCGGATATCCTCTTTGGTGGCCTTCGGATCAAACTGGTGCAGCCAATCGGAGACCGTCATCCCCTTTTCAATAATGTTGGATACGTCCTGCGGAAAGTATCCGATCTGCGCCTCGTGGCCCCACTTCACCGAACCTCCATCTGTCGTGAAGCCGGGCTCCTCAAGATCGCGATTGCCCGCCAGCAGGGATTTCAGCATGGTTGTCTTGCCGAGTCCATTGCGCCCCATCAGGCAGACCTTTTCTCCCCGCATCACCGCCGAGTTAAAGCCCTGGATCACCTTCAGGTCTCCATAGCTCTTGGAGAGGTCCTCGATTTCGAGCACATGTTTGCCGGATGGCCGCAGCATGTCAAAGCGGATGTACGGGCGTTGAATGTTCGAGCGTGCCAGGTCGTTTGTCTGCAGGCGCTCGACTTCCTTCTTACGGCTCGTAACCTGGCTGGAGCGGGTGCCGGCGGCAAAGCGCGCAATGAACTCATTCAGTTGGGCAATCTTCTTTTCGCGCTGGGCGTTCTCCGCCTCCAGGCGTGAGCGGATTCCGGTCTTGGCCAGCACCATCTCGTCATAGCCGCCGGTGTAGGTGATGATCGTCTCATAATCGATATCGGCGATGTGCGTGCACACGCTGTTCAGGAAGTGGCGATCGTGAGAGATGGTGATCAGCGATCCTTCGAAATGGAGGAGAAAATCCTGCAGCCAGTGAATGGAGTCAAGATCCAGATAATTCGTAGGCTCATCGAGCAGCAGCGCCTGTGGTTTGCCGAAGAGGGCCTGGGCCAGCAGCACACGGACCTTTTGCCCACCTTGCAGCTCGCCCATCTTGCGCTCGTGGATCTCATCGGGAATGTCGAGGCCTTGCAGCAGAATCGCCGCATCGCTCTCGGCCGTGTAACCATCCTCTTCGCCTACGATGCCTTCCAGTTCGCCGAGGCGCATTCCATCTTCATCCGTCAACTCACTCTTGGAGTAGATCTTTTCGCGTTCCTCCAATGCCGACCATAGGCCCTTGTTGCCCATAATGACGGTGTCGATCACACGATACGCGTCGAAGGCGAACTGATCCTGACGGAGCACGCCGAACTTCCGCGGACGGACGACCGAGCCCTTCTGAGCATCGATTTCGCCGGTCAGGATCTTCATGAAGGTCGATTTGCCCGCGCCATTTGGACCGGTCAAGCCGTAACGGCGGCCTGCGATGAAGTTGATCGATACGTCTTCGAAGAGAACCTTCGACCCATAGCGCATACTCACGTTGCTGACTGAAATCATCTTCCCTTATCTCTTGTTGAATGTTGCGTTTCTTCGTTGGAGCGCGGTTCAGCGGGAGTCGCTTTTGCTTCCCAGCTTGTCTTTGAGTTTGTCCCGTGCGATGGAAACGGAGGAAACCTCGGGCGGCGTCCAATCCAGATGGATTGCGGTGTAAGCCGCCCTTTCTACTAGGTTCTCACAGATTCGACGGAGCAGGAAATACCAGCGCCGTTCGAGATCGAACCGAAAGGTTAAAAAATCGGAAATGCCCTTTGTTAAAAGAAGCGCGAAATGACCTGATTCGCAATGAATGCGCCGGTATAAGCCAGTACGAACATATAGGAGAACTGCAGTACCGGCCACTTCCAGCTATTCGTCTCGCGCCGCACCACGGCCATGGTGGAGGTGCACTGCATGGCAAAGGCAAAGAACACGATCAGCGCAATAGCGCCGCCCAGGTGAATGTCCTGGCGCAAAGCCGCCTGCAGGCCCAGCGACTGCGTTGCCGGATCGGTGCCATAGAGCGTGCCCAGCGTGCCCACGATTGTCTCCCGCGCAAGCACCGAGGTCAGCAGGCCAATGCCGATCTTCCAGTTGAAGCCGAGCGGACGGATGGCCGGCTCAATCCACTGGCCGAGCTTTCCGATTGCGCTATCCGCCAGCAGCGGGAATTTGCCGCCGTGCATGGGCAGGTGACCGAGAATCCAGAGCACAATCGTGACGCTCACAATGATTGTGCCCGCCTGATGCAGAAAGACGCGAGCACGATCATAGAGCCGCAAACCCAGGGAACGCAGGGTCGGCCAGCGGTATTGCGGTAATTCCAGGATGAACGGCGTTACCGAGCTCTTCAGGATCGAAGACTTGAGCAGCCGCGCCGTCAGCAGCGCTGCAAGAAACCCGAGCAGGTACAACGAGAGCATGACGCAGGCCCGCAGCCCGAAGAAGCTTCCCAGCACAGGGCGATTCGGAATGAAGGCCGCGATAATCAGCATGTAGACCGGCAGACGGGCCGAGCACGTCATAAACGGCGCGACGAGAATCGTAGCAATACGGTCACGCTTGTTCTCGATGGTGCGCGTTGCCATGATCGCCGGTACCGCGCATCCATACGCAGAAAGCAGGGGAATAAACGCCTTGCCGTTGAGGCCAATACTGCGCATCGTGCGATCGGAAATCAGCGCAGCACGCGCCAGGTATCCTGAATCTTCCAGAATGCCAATAAAGAGAAACAGCAGCAGGATCTGCGGCAGAAAGACGAGAACCGACTGAACGCCGGTCCACGCGCCATCGATCACGAGTGATTGCAGCCACTCACTGGGAATAAGGGGACGAATCTGCGATCCCAGGGCCGAAAGCAGGTTGCCGAAGGCATTGCTCAGCGGCTGCCCCATGGTAAAGATCGACTGGAATACGCCGATCACCACTACCACAAACAACAGTGGACCCCAGATGCGATGCAGCAGAATCCGGTCAATCTTCAGGCTGGTCTCTGCGGAAAGCGGAGCTTTATATCCCGTCTTGGAACTGATCTGGACAGCCCACTGGTGCGTGCTGGCCGCATTCCCGATCACCGGAAGCTGGAAGGGAGCGACCGTGGAGTGCTGATTCAGGAACACGTTAATGGCCTGCAACCCGGTGCCCTTATTTGCGCTGATCTGCGCTACCGGAGCGCCCAGTTCCTTGGCCAGCTTTAGCGGATCGACAGTGCCGCCGCGTTGCTCCATCAGGTCCGTCATGTTCAGCAGAATGAGCGTCGGCAAACCCAGCGCCAGGATGGGAGCGGCCAGCATGAGTTGGCGTGTCAGGTGCAGGGAATCAAGAACGAGCAGGACAGCGTCGGGCATCGGAGTGCCCGGCATATTGCCCTTCAGAACATCCACCGCAACGCGAGCATCTTCAGAATAGGAATCGAACGTGTAGATGCCGGGTAGATCGATCAGGGTAAGGTCGCGCCGGCCTATACCGCTAAGGTGGCCGATCTTTTGCTCGACGGTGACCCCGGGATAATTGGCGACCTTCTGCCGCATTCCGGTCAAGCGATTGAAAAGAGTCGTCTTACCGGAGTTCGGAGGGCCTATAAGGGCGACCGTGTGGATCTCACCCGCAACCTTGGGTGCGATGGGGAGATCAATGGTCGGCGGGGTGCAGCAGCTCATTAACCAGCCTCTTCTACCAGATTCGCAGGTGGACGCATCACAATAGACTGCGCTGTTTCCCGCCGCAAGGCTATCTCAATCCCATCTACGGCATAAACTGTAGGATCTCCGGCAGGAGCGCGGCGCAGCGCAAGCACACTGGCTTCCGGCATGATACCCATATGCATGAGGTGGTATTGCACGGTGGGCGGCAGATTCAGTTTGCTGACGATCGCAGTTTGCCCAACCTTCAATTCACTCAGTACGTTCAACTTGCGCTTCTGCATTTGCCCGCCTTGCGTCGGTCGGTCCAAGTGCGACTTGTTTGGTCCGACTTTGAGTATACGACCATTTGGGTCTGAATTACAACCCTAATCCCATCTCATTATCGGGCGGAAAGACGGGAAGGCGTTGCCTTGTTTTCCTTGGCACCACTTTCCTTGGCTTCCCACTCGTCTGCTTGTTACTTCATCTATGCTTTGGTGTTGCTTTTCTTGTATCAGAAATATGTCACTGGTTTATGTGATAACGGTCACATGGGTCGCCTAAAATCAGCCCAAATGACACCGGAAGACTTCCAGCAATCCCTGTCGCAAAACACTCCGCCTATGGCGTTCGCGGCGCCTCTTCGCGCGTTGTGGTGGGACGCAAGAGGAGATTGGGAGCAGGCGCATGCACAGGTCGATTCCCTGGAAACCGATCAGGGGATGAGGGCGCACGCATATCTTCATCGCAAACAGGGGGATGAGGCAAATGCGGCCTATTGGTATCACAGGGCTGGCAGAGCCACTCCCGCCGTGTCGCTTGCAGAGGAATGGGGGAGCCTGCTGCAGGAATTTCTGCTGGCAGCATCCCGCAATCTTCTGTGAGGATGTCCGCATGCCGCTTTAACGACCTCCTGAGTGTTCCTTGAAATGGAACCCACTAAAAATAGGATCGACATAATCTGTCGACACAAATAATTGGCATCTATGCGTTTTCGTGGTGTGCCAGCCCTGTTTTCCAAGAGTCGGAGTAGGGCGACGACAACCCTGATTCCGTTTTGCTGGACCTGATGTGTTGTTCGTCACAGCGCCGCAGGAGCCTCAGGAGGAGACTGTCTTAGGTATCCCAATACAGGAGCTCGCGGAGCCATTGTGAGGTCGGAAGACCGCTTGTGCCATTGACTGGGATGAAGGGAGAAGCATGAAGGACACAAATACGGTCATTCTCGACGCCAACGAAGCAGCCGCGTCGGTAGCGTACCGGCTCGCCGAGGTTGTCGCGATCTATCCGATTACACCATCGTCCCCGATGGCAGAGTGGTGCGATCAATGGAAATCCGAGGGCAAGAAGAACATCTGGGGTGCCCTGCCTATTGTCGAAGAACTGCAGAGTGAAGGTGGCGCCGCCGGTTCCTTGCATGGTGCGCTTCAGGCTGGAGCCTTCGCCACGACGTTTACCGCATCGCAGGGCCTGCTGCTGATGATCCCGAACATGTACAAAATCGCTGGCGAATTGACCGCAGCGGTGATGCATGTAACGGCCCGCACGGTTGCGACGCACGCGCTGTCCATCTTCGGAGATCACTCCGACGTGATGGCCTGCCGCCAGACGGGATTCGCAATGCTCTGCTCCAATTCCGTACAGGAAGCAGCCGATCTCGCTCTTGTCTCCCATATCGCCACGCTGGAATCCCGTGTGCCTTTCGTTCACTTCTTCGATGGTTTCCGGACCTCGCACGAAGTTAACAAGATCATTCCCATCTCGGATGACGATATCCGTGCGCTGCTCGATAACAAGTATGTGGTTGCGCATCGCGAGCGCGCTTTGAGCTCCGATCGCCCGATCCTCCGTGGTACCGCGCAGAACCCCGATGTGTTCTTCCAGGCCCGCGAAGCCGCCAATCCGTACTACCTGGCCTGCCCGACGATTGTGCAGGACGTGATGAACCGCTTTGCAAAACAGACGGGCCGCAGCTACAAGCTGTTTGACTATGTTGGCGCACCGGATGCCGAACGCGTCATCATCCTGATGGGCTCGGGCGTGGGCGCGGCGGAAGAGGCAATTGAGAACCTGATCGCCCAGGGCGAGAAGATTGGCGTCCTGAAAGTGCGGCTGTTCCGCCCCTTCTCCTCCGAAGCATTTCTGAACGAATTGCCGGCGACGGTTCGCAAGATCGCGGTTCTCGATCGCACCAAGGAACCAGGTTCTGTAGGTGAACCGCTCTATCAGGATGTGGTTACCGTCTTCAGCGAGGCCTTCACCGAAGGCAAGACGAAGTTTGCGGAGATGCCGCGCATTATCGGAGGCCGCTATGGCCTGTCATCGAAGGAATTCACTCCCGCCATGGTCAAGGGCATCTTCGACGAGCTGAGCAAGCCGCAGCCGAAGAATCACTTCACCATCGGCATTCACGACGACGTGACGCACACCAGCCTTGCCTACGATCCCGAGTTCTCCACCGAGAACCCGCGCACCGTACGCGCTCTGTTCTATGGCCTCGGCTCAGATGGTACGGTGGGTGCGAACAAGAACTCAATCAAGATCATCGGCGCCAACACGCCGAACTATGCTCAAGGGTACTTTGTCTACGACTCCAAGAAGTCCGGAGCTCTGACGACTTCGCATCTACGTTTCGGCCCGGATCCGATTCGCTCCACATACCTCATTACCAAGGCGAACTTCGTGGCCTGCCACCAGTTCTCCTTCCTGGAGAGGATGGACATCGTCTCAGCCGCGGCCCAGGGCGCGGTCTTCCTCCTGAACGCGCCTTACAGTGCGGAGGAGGTCTGGCAGCATATTCCACGCAAGACGCAGAAGGAGATCATCGACAAGCAGTTGAAGTTCTACGTGATCGATGGGTATCAGGTTGCGCGCGGCGCCGGAATGGGCAATCGCATCAACACCATCATGCAGACATGCTTCTTCGCTATCAGCGGCATACTTCCGCGAGAAGAGGCAATTGAGCAGATCAAGAAGTACATCCAGAAGACCTATGGCAAACGTGGTGATGCCGTAGTGCAGCAGAACTTTGCCGCTGTGGACGCAGCCCTCGCACACCTGCATGAGGTAAAGGTGCCAGCCACCGTGACAGCGACCTTCGAAATTCTGCCGACGATTCCCGCGAAGGCGCCTGCATTTGTGCGGGACGTTCTCGGCAGGATCGCCGACGGGCACGGCGACGAGTTGCCGGTAAGTGCGCTGCCGGCGGGCGGAACGTTCCCCACTGCTACAGCGCAATGGGAGAAGCGGAATATCGCGCAGATTATCCCGGTCTGGGACAAGGATCTGTGCATCCAGTGCGGCAAGTGTGTCATGGTATGCCCGCATGCAGTCATCCGCGCCAAGGTATTTGACGCTCCGCTGGCTGCAGGAGCTCCGCCTACCTTCAAATCGGTCAAGGCGAAGTGGCGCGGTATGGAGCAGGATCTCTACAGCCTGCAGGTGGCGGCGGAAGATTGCACCGGCTGCAAGTTGTGCGTGGAGGTCTGCCCGGTAAAGAGCAAGAGCGAAGCCAAGCACAAGGCGATCAATATGGAGATGCAGGCGCCATTGCGCGAGGCAGAGCGCGAGAACTGGAACTTCTTCCTGTCCCTGCCGGAAGTCGATCGCAGCAAGCTCTCGCACACGCAGGTGAAGGACATCCAGCTTCTGCAGCCGCTGTTTGAGTTCTCCGGCGCCTGCGCAGGTTGCGGTGAGACACCATATATCAAACTGCTGACGCAGCTTTTTGGCGACCGCCTGTACATCGCCAACGCAACTGGCTGCTCGTCGATCTACGGTGGCAACCTGCCGACCACGCCTTACACGGTCAATCCGCAGGGACGCGGCCCGACATGGTCCAACTCTTTGTTTGAGGACAATGCCGAGTTTGGCTTCGGCATGCGGAGCGCCCTGGACCAGCAGAAGACGTATGCGGAAGGGCTCTTGAGCAGCCTCTCCTCGATCCTCGGTGACAAACTGATCCACGAGACACTGGAAGCGGAACAGCGGACCGAGGCGGACATTACTGCACAGCGGGCTCGCGTAGAGGAGATCCGCAAGAAGCTGAAGACTGCGGATTCCATCGCGGCGCGGACCTTGCTTCCGATTGTGGATTCTCTGGTTCGCAAGAGCGTGTGGATCGTCGGCGGCGATGGCTGGGCTTACGATATCGGCTTTGGCGGCGTAGATCAGGTGCTGGGCTCCGGGAAGAACATCAAGATCCTGGTGCTCGACACGGAAACCTACTCCAATACCGGTGGCCAGATGTCGAAGTCGACCCCACGGGGAGCTGTTGCGAAGTTCGCCGCGGCCGGTAAACGGACGAGCAAGAAGGACATCGCGATGGAAGCGGTCAGCTATGGTTCGGTGTATGTGGCGCGGGTTGCCATCGGCGCTCAGGACATGCACACGGTCAAGGCCTTCCAGGAAGCGGAAGCCTATGACGGGCCAGCATTGATCATCGCGTACAGCCACTGCATTGCACACGGCTATGACCTGTCGCATGGTCTGGACCAGCAGAAGGCCGCGGTCGCCTCGGGATACTGGCCACTGATGCGCTATAACCCGATGCTCCGCGAGGAAGGGAAGAATCCGTTTCTCCTTGACTCCAAGGCGCCTGCGATTGCGTTGAAGGAATACAGCTACCACGAGGCTCGCTATACCATGCTGGCTCGCAGTAATCCGGAGGCCGCGAAGATGTTGCTCCGCGAAGCACAGGATGATGTCGAGCGTCAGTGGCGTGTTTACTCCGGCCGCGCTTCCATGGCGGGCCGCAGTGCCACTCCGGGAATCGCGCCGCCTGAAAAACCCAGCGAAGTCGCTGCCGTCGCGAAGGAAGGTGAAGAGTAATGATTGACCTGTCAACAGAGTATCTAGGGCTGAAGCTGAAGAATCCGTTGGTGGTCTCTTCCACCCCGCTTTCTCAGTCCATTGCAACCATTCGGAGGATGGAAGACTGCGGAGCCTCCGCAGTCGTCCTCTCCTCTCTATTCGAAGAGCAGTTGATTCTCGAGAGCCGGGCACTCGACAAGGATCTGACTCGCGGAACGGAGTCCTTCGCCGAGTCGTTGGATTATCTGCCCAAATTCGATGATTACCGCCAGGGCCATGAGACTTACCTGGAGCATCTGCGCAAGGCAAAAGCAGCCGTTTCTATCCCTGTCCTCGCCAGCCTCAACGGCGTGACGCCAGGAGGATGGATTCGCTTTGCGAAGGATATTGAGCAGGCAGGTGCGGATGCGCTCGAACTGAACACATACTCTCTTGCCACCGATCCGCTGATCTCCAGCATGGACGTGGAAAAGGGAGTGGTGGAACTGGTTCGCCAGGTGAAGGCGAGCGTCGGTATTCCGGTGAGCGTTAAGCTCTCGCCCTTTTACACCAGCATTTCCAACCTCGCAACGCAGTTGGATGCGGTAGGAGCAGACGGGCTCATTCTCTTTAACCGCTTCTATCAACCCGACTTTGACATTGAGAACCTGGACGTCGTTCCCAGCCTGCACTTCAGCACTTCGGAAGAACTGCTGTTGAGGCTCCACTGGGTCGCGATCCTCTTCAGCCACGTCAAGGCCGACCTTGCCATTACGGGCGGCGTCCATACCGCGGAAGATGTTTTGAAGACAATGATGGCGGGTGCCCAGGTTGCCATGATGGCCTCCGCACTGCACGTTCAGGGCATCGACCACCTTACCAGCCTGCGCGAGCAGATTGTTCGCTGGATGACCGAACATGAGTATGAATCGATTCGGCAGATGCGTGGCAGTCTGAGCCGGCGTTCAGTACCGGATACCTCGCCTTTCGAGCGCGGCAATTACATCAAGACTCTGAGTTCTTACACGATGGAGAAGCCGACGACGCTGCAGTAGACGCGCCGGTGCAACTCCAAGAGTCCCTGTGCCACCACAATGCCTGCACGGATTGTGGTGGCATTTTCATTTCCGCTATTTATCTACTTTTAGTGGTTTGGCGCAGGGCTGCGAGACTACTGAAGAAGATCGCGTCGGATCGAGCAGGTTAGATTTTTGGAGGAGGCTTCAGACCTCGGCGGAGTCGTCCCGCAGTGCCTGTCGAATTGCTTGTACGGCTCGTGGGAGGGCGGAGCTTACTTCGTCGGTCAACTCCTCTGCGAGCTCAAATGATTTGCCGCCAACGGTAACTGCGATGGCACGGCGCGGGAGCGAACCGAAGAGTTCCTCCGACAGGGCCAGCAGTGCCGATGGGCTCACGTGATGGGTCAGGCTTCCGTTGGTGCCGGGCGTGGGTTCGACCGGGAACGTCGATACCTCTCCCGGCAAAGAAATCGCGGAGCAGTCTACAAAAATGACCGTATCTGCTCCGCTGATCGTCTCTGCAAGTTCAGGCGCCAACTGCTGCGCGATTACCACTTCGACGCCCGGCAGGGAAGCATCGTTTTCCACCGCTGCGGCAATCTTCCAGCCCACTCCATCATCGCCCCGCAGCGGATTGCCGCAGGCGAGAACCAGTTGGCGAGCCACTCTAGCGATGGATCTCATCGAGCCGCGAACCATCTGGCGCGACCAGTTCAATCGAGAGCGGCATCTGGCCAAAGGCGTGGGTCGAGCAACTCAGGCAGGGATCGAAGGTGCGGATCACTGCTTCTACCCGGTTCAGCATGCCTTGTTCCAGCTTCTTGCCGCTGATGTACTTCTGCGCGGTTTGAAGAACTCCCCGATTCATCGCGTTGTTATTCTGGCCTGTCGCGATAATGAGATTGGCATAGAGCATCTGCCCCTTATCGTCTACCTTGTAGTGATGCATCAAGGTGCCGCGTGGAGCTTCCGCGACTCCGAAGCCTTCCAGGCGATTGACCCCGGCGGTTGCTCGCACATGCTTGTCCAGGATGAGCGGATCGCTAAGGATACGCTCAATCATTTCGATGCCGTAGAGGATATCGATGAGGCGAGCGTAGTGGTAGTGGAAGGAACCAAGCACCGGCCCCTTCGCCAGTTGCTTGAACTCGACTAGCTCCTGGTCCGCAAGCGGCGTTCCCATGTGGCTGGCGATGTTCAGCCGGGCCAGGGGGCCGACACGATAACTTCCCTGCGGGTAGCCGAGAGGTTTGTAGTATGGAAACTTCATGTAGGAGAAAGGCTCGACTGCCTCGCCGAAATTCTCTTCGAAGTGCGCGGCTTCTATCCCGTCCTTCAGAATATTTCCCTCGGCGTCGATCAGCCGCAGCGCGCCATCGGTGAACTCGATGCTGTCGTCTTCGTTGACCAGACCCAGAAAGAGGGAAGGGAAGTTCGCGAATGAGTCGATCTCGCTCTTGAAGTTCGGGTAGATCTGCTTATACCAGTGCAGAGCATACTTGATGTTGGCGTAAGCCTCCGGAATCATCGCCAGGATCTCATCGCGCTTGGCGCTGGCGAGCGGCTCGGTTACGCCGCCAGGAATCACCCACCCAGGATGGATGCGCTTGTTTCCGAGCAGCTCAATGATGTGCTGCCCAAAGCGGCGCAGACGAACGCCTCCGCGGCCCAGTTCCGGCTTTGCCTGCACTACGCCGAACAGGTGGCGTACGGCGGGATCGGCATCCATGCCCAGCAGCAGATCGGGCGAGGAGAGGTAAAAGAAGCTCAGCGCATGCGACTGTACCATCTGGGCCAGGTTCAGCATGCGGCGCAGTTGTGCTGCGGTATGCGGAATCTCCACCGACATAATGGCTTCGCAGGCCTTTGCAGAGGCGACCAGATGGCTGACAGGGCAGATACCGCAGATGCGCGCCATCAGGCTCGGCATCTCGTAGAATGGACGTCCCTCGCAGAACTTCTCAAAACCGCGCACCTGGGTGACAGTAAAGAAGGCCTCCTGCACAGCGCCGTTGTCGTCGGTCTTCAGCGTGATCTTGCCGTGACCTTCGAGGCGTGTTACGGGATCAATCGTAATCGTTTGCGACATCGTGATCTCTCCTACGCACCAAAGCGGGTTAGGCTGGCAATGTCCGGCGTCTTGCCGGCCAGCAATTCACTCAAAACTGTGTAGAAGGTATCCGCGGAGGGTGGGCATCCCGGCAGAAAGACGTCGACAGGCACAAACTCATGCACTGGGCGCACCTTCGCGAGCAGCTTGGGAACGAGTTGGCAGGGAACCTGCTGTTGCAGGCTGGCAGTCTCGAAAAAGGCTCGGTCGGTAATGTTCTCAACCCCGAACTGATTCCTCATCGAAGGAACATTCCCCGCGACCGCACAATCCCCCATGGCGATCAGCATTTTGGTGTGCTTGCGGATGTGGCGGATCTTGTGCTCATCTTCCACGCTGCTGATTGCGCCTTCTACCAGAGCGATATCCACTTCGTCCGGAAAGACCTTGAAGTCCACGATCGGACTAAATACGAGGTCGAATTTGCTGCTCAACTCGATAAGGCGCTCGTCCATATCCAGAAAGGACATGTGGCATCCAGAGCAGCCATCCAGCCAGACCGTTGCTAGTTTGATTTTGCTCATCGTCCTTCTCTCATCACGTTCAGGTTTATCAGGAAGTCAGGATATTTCGGATGATCGGTTCCCACCTTGCTCTTGTCGAAGAGCGCTCCGGTCGGACATACCTGGACGCACTTGCCGCAGCGGGTGCAGGTAGAAGAACCCCATGGCTCGTGGAGATCCGTGATAACGATGGAGTCGATTCCGCGGCCCATGACATCCCACACATGAGCGCCTTCAATCTCCGCGCATGCGCGTACACAGCGGGAGCACAGGATGCAGCGATTGTGATCGGCGACAAACCGCTCGTGCGAAGCATCGATCGGCAGAACGGGATTGCGATACGGCAGCCGCACATGCGTCACACCCTGCGACTGGGCCACTGCCTGCAATTCGCAATGCCCATTGGCAACGCAAACAGAGCAGATGTGGTTGCGCTCCGCGAATAGCATCTCCAGAATCGTGCGGCGGTATTTCTTCAGCTTTTCGGAGTTGGTGGTGATCTCCATCCCCTCATCTACGGTGGCCACACAGGCAGGAAGAAGCTTGTTGACTCCCTTGATTTCGACCAGGCAGAGGCGGCAGGCGCCAACGTCGCTCAGGCCATCCAGGTGGCATAGCGTGGGGATGGGAATGTTGTTCTCTCGCGCCACTTCCAGAATGGTCTGGCCGGCACGGGCACTCACGTCCTGCCCATCGATAACCAGTGTTTTTACGTCAACGGCAGCACTCATGCTCTCACCTCCTCAGCCGCGGCGGACATGTTGCATACGCCGGCGGTACAGCGCTTGTGCTCGATATGATCGATGTACTCATTCTTGAAGTAACGAAGAGTGCTGAGCACAGGGTTGGGAGCAGTCATACCCAGACCGCATAGACTCGTGTCCTTGATGACTCCGCAGAGATCCACCAGCAGGTCCAGGTCATCGTACGTGCCTTCGCCGTTGCAGATCTTGGTCAGCAGCCCATACATCTGAGCAGTTCCGGCGCGGCAGGGAATGCACTTTCCGCAGGATTCCGTCATGCAGAACTCTACGAAGAAGCGGGCTACGTTCACCATGCACGAGGTGTCGTCCATGACGATCATGCCGCCGGAGCCCATCATGGACCCCACGCTGATCAGCGATTCGTAGCTAACGGCGAGGTCGAGATGTTCTTCGGGAATGCAGCCGCCGGATGGTCCTCCGGTCTGCACGGCTTTGAACTTATGTCCATCGGGAACGCCGCCACCGATTCCATAGATGATCTGACGCAGCGTCATTCCCATCGGCACTTCCACCAGCCCGGTGTTGGTGATCTTTCCAGTGAGTGCGAAGACCTTGGTCCCCTTGCTCTTTTCCGTACCCATCTGTGCAAACCACTCGCCGCCATTGCGAATGATCGGAGGGATGTTGGCAAAGGTCTCGACGTTATTGATGAGGGTCGGCTTGCCGAACAAACCGGAAACCGCGGGATAGGGAGGACGGGGTTTTGGAGTTCCGCGTTTGCCCTCGATGGAGGCGATCAAAGCCGTCTCCTCCCCGCAGACAAAGGCTCCCGCACCGAGCCTGATCTCAATATCAAAATCGAAGTCAGTGCCGCAGATGTTGTTGCCGAGCAGGCCGCGACGGCGCGCATCGCGAAGAGCAGAGGTGAGGCGGCTGACGGCGAGCGGATACTCAGCGCGTACATAAAAGAAGCCGCGGCTTGCACCTACCGCGTATGCAGCGATCGTCATGCCTTCGATCACACGCTGCGGATCGCTCTCCAGAACACTGCGATCCATAAACGCGCCAGGGTCACCTTCATCGCCATTGCAGATGACGTACTTGGGTTCGCCGACTGCCTTGGCAACCGTGCCCCACTTCAGGCCCGTGGGATAACCACCACCGCCACGTCCCTTCAATCCGCTCTTGGAGATCTGGTCGATGACAGAAGCCGGCGTCATCTCGGTGAGCGCCTTCAGCAGACCCTGATATCCTTCACGGCCGATGTAGTCGTCGATCTTTTCCGGGTCAATGCGGCCGGAGTTCTCCAGCACCACGTGAACCTGATCGTCGAAGTGCGCCCTGAGGTCACAATGCAACTCCGGGATCGCCGCCTGGCCCACGCTGTCGACAACGCGCCCGGCATCCTCGACCGTCACGCCCTTGTAGAGAACCTCCGTTGGTTCGATCAGAACCAGGGGACCAGCCGCGCACAACCCCATGCAGCCTGTTCTGCGTACAAAAACTTTCTTGCCGGATGCTGCCGCAGCTTTCGAAATCTCTTCTTTGATCTTGTCGCTGTGCTGAGACAGGCAGCCCGTGCCCATACACACGTTGACTTCGTAATCGAATTTTTGCCGCTCTTGATTTACGCCGTCGGCAATCTGTTCCAGTTCTTGGAGGTCCATCAGGCTTGCCACCTTTCAAACTGCTCCACCATGCCGGCGCCATCGAGATGAGCCACCAGTTCTCCATCGATGAGTACCACCGGTGCGCGGCCGCAGGCGCCGACACAACGCGCCGTCATCAGGGCAATCTTGCCGTCCTTGGTGGTTTCTCCCTGCTTGATGTTCAGGAATTTTTCGCTTGCGGCAATCAGCTTGTCGGCACCCTTGATGTAGCAGGCGGTTCCGGTGCAAACCGTGCAGGTATGTTCCGCGGGTGGCTTCAGGCTGAAGTGGTGATAGAACGTGACCACTCCATATGCCTGGCTCAACGGTACGCGAAGCGACTTCGCAACGAATCGGATGGAATCATCGTCCAGAAATCCAAAGGAAGACTGAACTGTGTGAAGTGTCTCGATCAGTGCCGAACGCGCATAGCCGTGGCGGCGCATAGTTCCATTCACGATCTTCCATCGTTTGTCTTCGGATGGCAGAGGCGGCATTTGATAAGCTGGCACGTTTCCTCCTGCTGGTTTCCTGCAACATGCGCGGGTTGGTTTGTCACCCTTTTCGGCTGTCTTTCTCCTGGCTTCCCAATACTCCTTCAGCCATGCATGAGACGACCGAAACTGAGGATTTCAGCCCCAAAATCATGTCTTGCAAGATCTGCGGTCTTTATAGTGCTGGAGGTGGAGAAGTAGCAGTGACAGCCGTCACGGGGAGACAGGGCATCGATCACTGCGCCGCAATCAACCGGAACATAACATTCATGCGGTCAAACGAGCTTGCATGCGTTGCAGAGAACTCAATGTTTTCGCAACGTTTCTTGAAGAGAATTTTTCATCCCAGTGCGGGGAGCCTGGCCGAAGAGCCAGCCAGAAAAATTGCGCCAAGTGCAACGCTGTAAATTGCTCCAGCCCAGGCCACTCCGCGACACAGCTTCGGACGATGGGAACTCGCGCCGAATAGTCCGCCCAGGGAAGCCGTCATCAAGGTATTCATCGCGATCAGGCCCAGGGTAAAGGCAGCCAGGCCCATGAATCCCCGGGAGGTACCGCCCAGCGATGCGGTCAGCAGAAAGAGCATCAACTGGCTTGGAGTCTCTGCGCCAAGTCCATGCAGAACCCCGATTCCGAAGGCCGAGCCACCGTTGTAATTCCATGAAAACGGGTCAGGCCGAGGGGTTTGCGGTTGGAAGAGCAGCTTGGCTCTCCACCAGAGCCAATTGATTCCCGAGATCAAAACAGCCAGGCGGCTTTGCACCCGCGAGTGCGTATGGTCATGCTTTGCAAGACTGGCAACTACGCCGATCCCCAGCACGATCAGCGTGATCCCGATTAACTTCTCCGTCCAGGAGTCCAGTTTCTCAGGGAGCGGAATGTGCAGCATAATGACCGCTGCGCCCAGCATAGCCACAGTCAACGCATGGCCCAGCGCGTACGTTACCCCCAGGCGCATGCCGCGCTTCCAGGAGTGTTGCACCGCTGTAATGTCGGAGATGGCCGCAAGATGATCGTAATCAAAGCCGTGCCGCAGGCCGAGGAGCGCACAGGAGACCAATGCCAGTTCGAGTTGCCAGTTCATTTTTGGCTCCTAAAGGCTTGCCAAGCTCGCGAGCAAAGCAGCGCGAACATCCTGATGAAGTCCATGATGTCACGCTTTTGTGACACTTATTTTTAATTCTTATGCAGCGCTGAGTCCAGTATTGCTCTGGAAGCCAGACTCCGAGAGTGATCTTGATCACAAGAGGGCCAGTAGTCCAGGGCTAAAATGACAGCAACATCCGCTGGTCTAGACCCAGGTCTGCTAATCCGTTCGAGGGCGATTCGGGGCAATCCGGGGCTGTTGAACGATGGATCTCCGGCCCCGCACTGGGGATCCGGCAACGATAGGGAGAGAGGTTTCCCATGTGTCTTGCGATTCCCGGTAAGCTCGTCGAAAAGCGCGAAGTAGACGGCATTCTCACAGGAAAAGTGAAATTTGGCGGAATTACCCGCGAGGCCTGCATGGATTTTCTGCCGGAGGCCGAAGTAGGCGACTATGTGCTCGTCCACGTCGGCTTCGCCATCAGCAGAATCGATGAGGAAGAGGCTCACAAAACCTACGAATATTTGCAGAAAACAGGCATGGTTGACGAAGAACTATCTGCGATGCGTGAATCCTCCGCTTCAGAAGAATCTCGCGCCGTGGAGGTGAAGCCATGAAGTATATCGACGAGTACCGCGACGAGAAAGTGGCACGCGCCCTGCTGGCAAACCTGCAGCGGATTGCCACGCGAGACTGGGTACTGATGGAGGTGTGCGGCGGCCAGACGCATACGCTGATGCGTTATGGCATCGACGAATTGTTGCCCAGGAATATGCAGATGGTTCACGGGCCGGGTTGCCCGGTGTGCGTCACTCCGCTGGAGACGATCGACAAGGCGGTGGCCCTGGCGGAGCGGCCTGAGGTCATTCTGGTTTCCTACGGCGACATGCTGCGGGTGCCGGGATCGGCCACGGATCTGCTCCACGTAAAGGCGCGCGGCGGGGATGTCCGGATGGCATATTCTCCGCTGGAAAGCCTGAAGATCGCACGCGAGAACCCTACGCGGGAGGTCGTCTTCTTTGGCATTGGATTTGAGACCACGGCTCCGCCGAATGCAGCCGCAGTATGGCAGGCGCAACGCATGGGGCTGAAGAACTTTTCCTTGCTGGCTTCGCATGTTCTGGTTCCTCCCGCAGTGCGGACGCTGATGTCGTCCCCAAAGAACCGTGTGCAGGGGCTGATTGCTCCAGGGCACGTCTGCGCCATCGTGGGAACGGAGGATTACAAATCGCTGGCGAGCGAATTTCACATTCCGATTGTGGTTGGAGGATTTGAGCCGGTAGACCTGCTGGAAGCGATCGTCATGTTGACGGCGCAGTTGGAAGAAGGCCGCGCGGAGGTGGAGATCCAATACACCAGGTCGGTCACCGCTCCTGGCAATTTGCGCGCGCAGCAGATTGTTGCGGACGTATTTGAGGTGTGCGACCAGAAGTGGCGTGGCCTGGGCCCGGTGCCGAAGAGTGGGTTGAGAATGCGCGAGGGATACCGGGCCTTCGACGCAGAGGCGAGGTTTGATCTTCACGGCATCTCAGTGGATGAACCTACCGAATGCATCAGCGCAGAGATCTTGCAGGGTTTGAAGCGTCCCACCGATTGTCCGGCCTTTGCCGGGCGCTGTAAGCCAGAGGCGCCGCTTGGGGCACCGATGGTCTCCGCAGAAGGCGCGTGTGCTGCCTACTACCACTATCGCCGTCATGAGTCGGCATCGCTGGTTTCGATTGGGGGAAACTGATGACTGGCTTTCCCACACTCGACTGTGCCTTGCCGATACCCACGAACACCCACGTGGTGCTCGGCCATGGCAGCGGCGGCAGGCTCTCTGCCGATCTGATGCGCGATATCTTTCTTCCCGCGTTCGGCAACGATGCCCTGAATCGGCTCGACGATCAGGCGTCGCTGGAGATGGTAAGCGGTCGCATCGCCTTCAGCACGGATTCCTTTGTTGTAAAGCCTCTGTTTTTTCCCGGCGGAAACATCGGGGAACTGGCCATCTATGGCACAGTAAACGATCTGGCTGTGGGTGGAGCAGAACCCAGATATCTAAGCGCCTCTTTCATCCTGGAAGAGGGCCTTCCACTGGAAACGCTCCGCGAAATTGTGAATGCGATGAGCGCAGCAGCGAAGCGCGCAGGCGTCTTAATTGTCACCGGCGACACCAAGGTCGTGGAAAAGGGAAGCGGCGATCAGGTATTCATCAATACCTCAGGCATTGGAGTTATTCCTGCGGACATCACACTCTCCGCCTCGCTGGTGGAGCCCGGCGACCACATTCTCCTGAGCGGTCCAATCGGCGAACATGGGATCACGATCCTGTCGCAGCGTGAGGGGCTGGAGATCGACGGGGAGTTGAAGAGCGATGCAGCGCCCTTGCACACGTTGGCCCAGGCCATTCTCAAAGCGGCTCCTCACACGCGCTGCATGCGGGATCTGACACGCGGTGGGTTGTCCAGTGCGCTTAATGAAATCTCCGCCAGCGCCAAGGTAGGCATGGAGATCCGTGAGAGTGCGATTCCGGTACTCGATACCGTCCGCGGAGCATGCGAGATCTTCGGCCTTGATCCGCTCTATGTTGCGAACGAGGGGAAACTCATCGCGATTGTGCCCGCATCGCAATCCGAAGCTGCACTTGCAGCCATGCGCGCGGTCGATATCGCAGAGCAATCCTCGGAGATTGGTGTGGTCACGGAGGCGCACGCTGGCCTGGTGACGATGCGGACCGCACTGGGCGCGATGCGTGTGGTGGATATGCTGGCGGGTGATCAGCTTCCTCGAATCTGTTGAGGCACTATGCATGAGCTTTCGATAGCCGAATCTATTTTGGATGCCGTCCGCAAAGAGATTGCGATGCGTCCCGGTACCATACCTGTGCGAGTGGGCGTTCGCATCGGCTCCATGGCAGCGATCGACGCGGAAGCGCTCACCTTTTGCTTCAGCGCGGTTGTGCACGGCACGGAGTGGGATGCGTTGAAGCTGGATACAAATGTCGTTCCTGCACGCCGGGTTTGTAACGACTGCGGTGACTCGTTTCTGGTAGAGGATTACAACGCCGTTTGTCCCGGCTGCGCGAGCGAAAACACTGCCGCAGATGGCGGAGACGAATTGGATCTGGAATATCTGGAGGTAGAAACAAATGGAGCGCCTGTCCCTTAAATCAAAGGTTTTGAGTGAGAACCAGCGAATTGCCGAGTCACTACGCCAGCGCTTTCGTGAGAATGGGGTGCTCTGCCTGAATCTCATTAGCTCGCCCGGCTCAGGGAAGACGGCCCTGCTGGAGCAGACGCTTGCGCATCTCGATCCGACGACGCGAGTGGCAGTGCTTACAGGCGATATCCAGACAGATAACGATGCTCGCCGGCTTGCACGGTTTGGCTTTCCGGTGAAGCAGATTACGACGGGCGGAACATGCCACCTCGATGGAAGCATGATCGAGAGGCATCTGGCAGACTGGTCTCTAGCGGATATCGATCTCCTGTTGATCGAGAATGTGGGCAATCTGGTTTGTCCGTCCAGCTACGATCTGGGGGAGGCATCTAAAATTGTGCTTCTCTCTGTTACAGAAGGCGAAGACAAGCCGTTAAAGTACCCTTCTATCTTCTTCAAGTCCGATTTGTTTGTCCTGACGAAAGTGGATCTGCTGCCATACGTACCTTTTAATGCGGAACTTGCCGAGGAGAATGCACGGCGTGTTCATCCCGGAATGGAGGTGGTGCGTGCCTCCGCCGTTGCACCCGGAGGACTCGACCAGTGGCTCGAGTGGTTGCGTGCGCGTATCGCTGCCGCCAAGGCATCTCCGGAACTCGCCGTCACAGGGGCCTAGCGTGGCACATGTCCGTCGCAGTGTCCGGGTCTCCGGAGTCGTGCAGGGCGTAGGGTTTCGGCCCTACATCTACAGGCTTGCGACGGAAGAGCGGGTTACAGGAAATATTTCGAATGACACTGCCGGAGTGACCATCGAGATTGAAGGCCCCGCCGCTCATATCGATGCATTTCTACGGCGTCTCCCGCTTGAAGCACCTCGTCTGGCGCATATTGCTCACGTTGAAGTTCAGGATGTGCCCTGCGAAGGAGACCAGCACTTTAACATACGCCCGAGTGAGGTCCGCGGCCATGTGGTGACACAGATTCCAGCCGATGCTGCGACCTGTGATGACTGTCTACGGGAATTGCTGAATGTTAGAGATCGGCGTTACCGCTACCCCTTCATTAACTGCACAAATTGCGGACCGCGTTTTACCATAACGCGTCGAATCCCTTACGACCGCCCCCAAACCTCCATGGCAAAGTTCCCCATGTGTCCCGCCTGCCAAGCGGAGTACGACGATCCATTGAACAGGCGCTTCCATGCACAACCTAATGCCTGCTGGGATTGCGGTCCTCAACTATGGATGGTCAACGCGATGGGGCAGCGCATCGAGACGAAGGATGCGATCGAGGAGACGATTTCACGCCTGGCTGCTGGCCAGATCGTCGCAATCAAAGGCATCGGAGGATTCCATCTTGCGGTGGATGCCACGAACACTGCGGCTGTCGAGCGATTGCGCCAGCGAAAACATCGCTACGGAAAACCGCTGGCAGTCATGGTTCCCGACATTGCCTCGGTCGCCAAATTCTGTAAGTACGATTCGTTGCAGGAACAGCTCCTGATCAGCGTGCAGCGGCCAATTGTTCTCTTGCAAAAAAAGGTCGTCTCGCCGATCGCGGCGTCTGTGGCGCCAGGAATTCCATGGCTGGGCGTATTCCTTCCCTATGCGCCGCTCCATCATCTGCTCTTTGTGAATCAAAAACTGCAGGCGCTCGTCATGACCAGCGCGAATCTGAGCGAGGAACCGATTGCGATTGACAACGACGAAGCGCTTGACCGCCTTGACGAGATTGCGGATGCATTCCTCTTTCATGATCGGGAAATTCTGCAGCGATGCGATGACTCTGTAATGGCGGTTGTCGACGGCCAGCAACAGATCATCCGGCGAGCACGCGGATTCGTTCCGCTGCCCGTTTCTTTGCCGGTCGAGTCGCCCCCTTTGCTTGCAGTTGGCGGTCATCTTAAAAACGTCTTTTGCCTTGCCGCTGGCCATAACGCCTATCAGAGCCAGCATTTGGGCGATCTTGAAAATCTTACCGGCTTGGAATTCTTTCGTGAGGCGCTGGAGCACCTGAAGCGAACCTTTGAAATTGAGCCAGTAGCGATTGCACATGATCTGCATCCGGGCTATCTGTCGACACAATGGGCGCTGCAGCAGCCCTTGCCGCAGATCGGTGTGCAGCATCATCACGCACACATTGCCAGTTGCATGGCAGAGCATAATCTGATGGCTCCCGTGATTGGCATCGCGCTCGATGGGACGGGCTATGGAACGGATGGTCACGTGTGGGGAGGGGAAGTCCTGATCGCCTCTTTCGAGGGATTCGATCGATTTGCGCATCTGCGATATGTTCCTATGCCCGGCTCTGCGGCGGCGATTCGTGAGCCGTGGCGCATGGCCTTTGGCCATCTCCTCGCTGCGTTTGGGGAAGAAGTCATGGGGCCGGAGCTGCGATCCATGCTAGGAGCGACGGAGAAGGAGGCGCGGCTGCTTGCGAGAATGATCGAGCGCAAGGTGAACAGCCCGTTAACCTCAAGTTGCGGACGCCTTTTCGATGCTGCTGCTGTGCTCATCTCAGGCCGTCGCGTCGTGGACTACGAAGCACAAGCTGCAATTGAGTTGGAAGGTCTGGCGGTAGATGCAGCGGATATTCCTGCAGATGCCTACCATCTCGTCCTGGGTCCGGGCGAGAGTACGACGTGCCCCTGGCAGCTTGACCCGGCTGCCATGTGGCATTCGCTCCTTCGCGATCTGCGGGCTGGAGTAGCCCCAGGCATTATGAGTATGCGCTTCCATTCCGGAGTGGCGCAGGCTTATTGCGACCTAGCGGTCGCCGCTTGCGCTGCGACGGGCATTTTGCAGGTATGCCTTAGCGGGGGCGTTTTTCACAACGCCCTACTGCATCGCCTTCTCCGCGAGAGGCTTCAAGGTCAGGGCTTCGAGGTCTTTGCGCAGAGCCACGTTAGTCCCGGAGACGGCGGCCTGAGTTATGGCCAGGCGGCGGTGGCGGCAACACGCCTTAAGGCTGTGAGTCAATCTGTACCAGACGTTGTGACAAATATAGACTAGACCAGCAGCTTTACCAGTTGATCCGCGCCAATTTTCGGTCCGAGTATTGAAACCTTGGGAACCTGGCCTCGCACCATCGCAACCTCATCGCACTTGTAAAGCCGCGGGCAAGTCTGGCAGTCTTTGTAGATCTTGTCCGGGAGGGCGGTGCGATCTTCTACCACGCGAAAACCGTGGTGGAAAAAGAATTCAGGAATCCGCGTGAAGAGGCAGATGGAGTTCACTCCGTTTTCTTCTGCTTCATGCATCAGCGCTTCCAGTATCTTGCTACCTGCACCTTGTCCGCCCGCGTCTGGCCGCACAATGATGGATCGAACTTCTGCCAGGTGAGGCCCGTAGAGGTGCAACGCTCCACAGCCGAGGAAGGCACCGTCCTCCGCCTCTGCGACGGTGAAGTCCCGGATATTCTCACAGACCTCCGCGAATGGACGACGCAACAGCGTGCCATCGTGGGCGAGGCTGTTGACGAGTTCGTAGACGTTGGAGGCGTCCTGAAGACGCGCTTTACGAATGACCATCGATGAATCCTGTTAGCTCGATGAGCCGTGGTTCCAGACGGGAGAGGGCTTCGTGCACTCGTTCCGTCGCGGTTCCGCCGGTCACATCGTGGCAATCCACGGTTGCCTGCAGTGTGATGCACGCGAAGAAGTCTTCCTCAAATTCTTCGCCGAATTGTTTTAGCTCGTCGAGCGAGAGATCGCCGAGTTCACACCCTTTTTCGAGACTATATCGCACCGCGTGGCCGATCTTTTCGTGCGCTGTACGGAACGGCACACCCTTGTGTACAAGATAGGTTGCAGCCGCCATGGCATTCAGGTAGCCGGTTGCGCATGCTGCCCGCATCTTCTCGGTCTTGAACTCCAGCGCGAGCGTGAACCGCGTCAGCAGGCTTACCAGGCTGATAGCCGCGGTGGAGGCCGCAAAAACCGGCTCCTGCGTTTCCTGCATGTCTTTGTTGTAGGCGAGCGGAAGCCCCTTCAGCAGAAGCGTTACCGTTTGTGCGGCGCCACTGATGCGTCCTACTTTTGCGCGCGCCAGCTCCGTCAAATCAGGGTTCTTCTTTTGCGGCATCGCACTCGATCCGGTCGAGAAAGCCTCAGGCAGATCGATGAATCCAAACTCCGCAGTTGCATAGAGAGTGATCTCCTCTGCAAAGCGGCTAACATGCAGACCGACGATCGTCAGCGCCTGGAGATACTCCAGCACGAAATCCCGGTCGCTGGTCGCGTCCATGCTGTTGAGCGTGGGCCCAGAGAAACCAAGCTCGTCGGCGGAAATAGTTCGATCCAGCCGAAGCGTCGCTCCCGCTACCGCTCCCGATCCGAGAGGGCAGAGATTCAGCCGGGCTCTGCAATCGAACAGCCGCGTTACATCCCTCAGCAGCATCTCGACATACGCCTGCAGCCAGTGCGCTACGAGTACTGGTTCAGCGCGTTGCAGGTGTGTGTAGGCGGGCATCACGGCATCGCCGACCGCATGAGCTTTTTTGGCCAGTGCTGCCGACCATTTAATAAGCTGGCCGGCAACAACGGTGATGCATTCCCGAACATAGAGCCGCAGGTCTGTCGCGATCTGTTCATTGCGGCTTCTGCCGGTATGCAGTTTCAGCCCAAGATCGCCAATATGCGCAACCAGCTGAAGTTCCACGAAGTGGTGAATATCCTCTGCCGTTGCGTGGTCGCGAATAGCGCCATGCTTCTCGGGAGTCCAGAATTCTTCCTGTACCTGGTCAAGCGCCTCACATATCTGCGCGAGTTCAGGAGCGGTGAGAATCCCAGCCGCGTGCAGAGTTTTGGCATGCGCTTTGCTGGCAGCAACTTCCTGGGGAAGAAGCTGCCAGTCAAAAACGATAGATCGTTGCCATTGCTCGAATGCCGGGTCGAGCGGCTCGTGAAAGCGGCCTGACCACATCTTCACTTAACAGCCTCTTTCTTCAAGCTCTGCAGACGGGCACGCGTGCGTGCAGGAAGGCCAAGGATCTGGATGAAGCCCTTGGCATCTTTCTGATCGTACGTGTCACCCATGGTGAAAGATGAGAGTTCGTTGGAATACAGGGAGTACTCACTCGCGCGGCGGACGACATCCACATTGCCCTTGTAGAGGGAAAGTGTAATCGAGCCAGTTACGTTTTCCTGCGTCTTATCCACAAAGGCGTCAAGAGCCTCGCGTAGAGGCGTAAACCACAGGCCGTTATAGACGATCTCCGCGTAACGGAGCGCAACATGCTCCTTATAGTGAGCCACTTCCCGATCCAGGGTAAGTGCTTCGAGCTCCTGGTGAGCGGTTACAATCAGCGTTCCGCCAGGAGTCTCATAACAGCCACGGGACTTCATCCCGACGAAACGATTCTCCACCAGGTCAATGCGGCCGACGGCGTTGCGCGCAGCAACTTCGTTCAGTACTTCCACCAGTTTGGCTGGCGCCAGGCTCTTGCCATTGACGGAGGTTGGGCAGCCTTTTACAAAACCGATTTCGACAGTCTCGCTTTTGTCAGGAGCCTCCTGTGGGCTCTTGGTCAGGGTCCAGGTGGTCGCGAGCGGCGCGTTTCCTGCATCTTCCAATTCGCCGCCTTCGTGGCTGATGTGCCACAGGTTGCGATCACGGCTATGAATCTTTTCGCGGCTCTGGGCCACAGAAATTCCATGGGCCTCGGCATAGTCGAGGCAGTCTTCCCGCGACTTCAGCGTCCATTCGCGCCACGGAGCAATGACCTTCAATTCTGGCGCGAGAGCCTGGTAGGCATGCTCAAAACGCACCTGGTCGTTGCCCTTGCCTGTGCAACCATGCGCTACAGCTTCGGCGCCTTCTTCGAGGGCGACCTCAACCTGGTGCTTGGCGATAACCGGGCGGGCGATGGAAGTTCCCAACAGATATTTGTGTTCGTAAATCGCGCCGGCTTTTACGGTAGGGAAGACGAAGTCGCGTACGAACTCATCGCGAAGATCACGCACAACAACTTTCTTCGCGCCAGTCGCGTAAGCCTTGGCGACAACGGCGTCGAGATCCTCACCTTGTCCCACGTCGGCAACCATGGCAATGACATCCATGCCGTAATTCTCATTGATCCAGGGGATGATGATGGACGTATCCAGTCCTCCCGAATAAGCCAGGACAACTTTCTTTGACATATGAAGCTCCTTCAAAAAAGGTGCAGCCACAAGGGCGGTTATAAAGTGTTCGGTGCTATCAGGTCATGCGCCAGTCGGCTTAAGAACTTTGTTTCCCACCAGCCAGCATCAACAGCAGAGCTTTCTGTGCGTGCATACGATTTTCGGCCTGATCAAATACGATTGATTGAGGGCCATCGAGCACGGCGTCGGTAACCTCGGCATTGCGTCGCGCTGGCAAGCAGTGCATAAACACGGCTTCAGGTTTGGCGTGCGCCATGAGTGCCTCATTCACCTGGTAGGGCTTAAAGATTGGAGCGCGCTTGGTCTCTTCATGCTCAAAGCCCATGCTGGTGCACACGTCCGTGTAAACGGCGTCGGCGCCGGTTACCGCAGAGACGGGATCTTCGGTGAAGGTCAGTGTGCCGCCGGTCGCATTGGCGATCTCCGCTGCCTGTGCGACGATCTCCCCCTTTGGACCGTATTTCCGCGGCGTCGCGATGGTGCAGTGCGCGCCAAGCAGAGCGGCCGTAAGCATCAGCGAATGGCAGACGTTGTTCCCATCGCCTACGTAGGTGAACTTGAGGCCCCTCGCCGTGCTGAAGCGCTCCTCAAGCGTCATAAAGTCAGCCAGTGCCTGACAGGGATGCTCAAGATCGCTGAGTGCATTGATCACCGGAACCTTGGAGTAGAGAGCCATCTCCGTGATGGTCTCGTGCGCATAGGTGCGCAGCACGATCAAGCTCGCCCAGCGTTCGAGGTTGCGTGCCATGTCGGCCAGGGATTCACGCTCGCCCAAAGGCGATTGTGTCTGGTCGACAAAAATTGCCGAACCACCGAGAGTGTTGATTGCGGTCTCAAAGGTAAGGCGCGTGCGCAGCGAAGCCTTTTCGAAGAACATCACCATCTGCTTGGCGTCCAGCGCCCAGCGATATTTTTCCGGATGCGCCTTGAGTTGATGGGCAAGATCCAGAATCGCGCGCAACTCGACGGCGGAGAGATCGGCGGTAGAGCAAAGATCGCGCCCCTTGAGGGATAGAACAGGATCCGCAGAATCGCCCAACGCAATGTCTTTATAAAAATCGGCTTTCGTTGCCATTGTCAGTTCCTTTTCTCGTAGGTATTCGTGTGAGCGGCTCCCGTCGCCGTGGCTTCCTGCTCGGTGAAAATTTTGTCGAGGGCAGCGATCGCTGTATCGACATCGCTCTTGCTCAGAATGTATGGAGGCAGGAAGCGCAGCACCGTCTCGCTGGTGCGATTGATCAGGATATGTCGCTCCAGCATCTTTGCCACCACGAGCTTGGCCAGGTCTGCGGAATCCAGTTCAGCGGCCAGTATCAAGCCCATGCCACGCACGTCCGTGATGGCTGCGTGCCGCTTTGCGAGATCGGCCAGCTTCTGCTTGAAATAACCGCCCACATCGTTGATGTGCAGCAGAAGGTTCTCCTCCCGCATGGTGTCGATGACGGTGATGGCAACGGCGCAGGCCAGCGGACCTCCGCCAAAGGTTGTGCCGTGCATACCGGAGTGGATCGCACGCGCAGCCTCTTCCGAGCAGACCATAGCGCCCATCGGAATTCCCCCCGCAAGTGGCTTGGCGAGTGTGGTGATATCCGGCAGAATATCGTATTGCTGATAGGCGCACCACTTACCGGTTCTGCCCAATCCGGATTGAATCTCGTCTGCGATGAGCAGGGAACCGGCTTCCCGGGTAAGCTCACGCGCCGCTGCGAAGAACTCCGGCGAGATGGGACGAATCCCGCCCTCTCCCTGAACCGCTTCGATCATCACCGCACAGACATCGTTCGAAAACTTGGCCTTTAGATCGTCGATGTCGTTGAAGCGAACAAACTCCACGCCCGGCACAACGGGCGCGAAGGGCTCGCGATACTTCGCCTTGTGCGTGGTGGAAACAGCACCGAACGTACGGCCGTGAAAGCTGTTTTCGAGTGCCAGAAATTTGGTGCCGATGGAATGGCCTTCGCTGCGGCGCAAGCCTGCGTACGCCCGCGCTACCTTCATGGCTGCTTCCCAGGCCTCGGTTCCACTGTTGGCAAAGAAGACGCGATCAAGTCCCGTAATCTCCGTCAACCGCAGCGCCAGCTCCGCCTGTCCCTGATGGAAGTAGAGATTGGAGGTGTGAATGAGCTTGCGGCTTTGCTCAGCAATCGTATTCACAATAGCCGGATGACTATACCCCAGCGCATTCACGCCAATGCCGCTCAGCAGGTCGAGATACTTCTCGCCCGCCTCATCTGTCACATGAACACCTTCACCACCGACCAGGAGGATGGGATTGCGTTCATAGGTGGACAGCAGCAACTTTGACTCTGCTGCCCGAATCGAATCCAGATTTATCTTCATCGTCACCTTCAGGCCACCATCACTTCTGTGCCGTGTGTAATCCGCGAGCTGCACAGGTTGGGCAAAAGCGCTGCCGCCTCCGCAGGTAAGATTTTTACGCGCTTCACGCCGTGGACGAGCGCTTCCCGGCACGCGCTCAACTTCGGCAGCATTCCACCACTGATCACCGAGTCCTTTGCCAGCACTGCGATCTGATCCACCGTGAGCCAGCGCATGATCTCGCCGTCTGCGCCACGAACACCGGGCACATCGGTGAGAAAGACCAGGGCATCTGCCTGGCAGGAGATGGCGCACGCGGCGGCCATCTCATCCGCGTTGATGTTGTAGTATTCGCCGTCGAAGCCGAGTGCCAGGCTGGAAAGCACCGGGACGGCATCCATCTTCCAGATGGCGTGCAGCCAACGCGGATCGGAGGCAACAATCTCTCCCACGAAGCCGAGGTCGGGAGCGGTCCGCTTCTTGCGGGCGCGGAAGATCAGCCCATCTCCGCCGGATAGCCCCATCGCGGATTGACCATGCGCGCCCAGCGCTGCCACCAGTGCCTTATTCACGGCACCGCCCAGCACCATCAGCGCGGTGTCGCGCGTCTCGGCATCCGTAACGCGCAGTCCGCTGATGAATTCGCTTTGCTTGCCCAGTTGTTTCAATGTTCTGGTCAACTGCACGCCGCCACCGTGGACTAGCGCGACCTGGTTGCCATCGCGGACTAAATCCGCAATCGCCTGCGCACACTGGTGAAGCAGCGTGGGATTTTCAAGGGCAGCTCCTCCGAGCTTGACCACATACTTCATACGAGCCCCTCCGCCTCATTCCAGCCATACATCAAGTTCATGTTTTGAACCGCTTGTCCCGCGGCCCCCTTCAACAGATTGTCCAGGCACGAAACGATAACGCAGCGTCGTCCATCAGACGATAGTTGAAAGCCGATATCGCAATAGTTGGTGCGCACCGAGTATTGAAGCTGCGGCACCTGCGTGCCAAAGACGCGGACCAGTGGACTGTGTGCGAAGAATTTATGATAGCGGCGATTCACCTCCGCCGCTGTCTTCGGCTCCCAGAAGGTCACATAAATCGTCGAGAGAATCCCCCGGGGAATCGGCAACAGGTGCGGCGCGAAGGTGATCTCATCCTGGTCCAGCTCCAGCTGCTCGAGCAACTCGCCCACGTGCCGGTGGGTGAAGATGCCATACGCAGACAGATTGTCCGCCGCGTGCATAAAGTGCGTCTTCGCAGTGGGAGCCTTGCCCGCGCCCGAGACTCCCGACTTCGAGTCACAGACGATGCCACTCTCCGTGTTCACCCATCCGGCGGAGATCAGCGGCTTGAGCGCGAGGATGATCGACGTTGCGTAGCAGCCGGGATTGGCGACCAGCCGCGCTTTGGCAAGCTTCGCGCGGTGCAGCTCCGGCATACCGTAGACGCTCTCTATTTGCAGCTCGGCGGCTCTCTCCGGATCTTCGTCAGTGAGGTTGTAAACAGCGCGATTCTCGGACTCGTCCAACCGCCATGCGCCACTCAGATCGACCACGCGAAGGCTGCGATCGATCGCCTCCGGCACCCAGCTGCGGGATTGCTCATGCGGAGTTGCAAGAAAGAGTACGTCCACCTTGCGTTCTTCCAGCAAGTCCCAGCTGAAGGGCTCCATCTTCAACTCCGGCGAGCCGTGATGATCCATAAGCTGGGGATACAGCGCCGCGAACGGCACAGACTCGCGGCCATCTTCAACGCGGCCCGTGAGAACCGGAGGCGCCTCCGCAAGCCGTGGATGATGCAGCAGAATCCGTGCCAGCTCCATTCCGGCGTAGCCACTGACTCCCACTATCGCTGTTTGTATCGTTCCGTCCTTCATTAGCCCATCATCACTTCCAGCCGATTCCTCAGGTGCGTGGCGCATTTCTGGTCTGGGCAAATCACCAGGACGGTATCGTCTCCGGCAATGGTGCCGATCACCTCGGGCCAGGATTCCTTGTCGATGGCCAGCGCCACTGGCTGTGCACTTCCGTTTGTGGTGCTCAATACAAGTTGGTTCAATGCTTGCTTGACTCTCAGCCCAAAGCTGCCAAGAACGCGGTCGATGGAGGTAAGGTCGTCCTCCTCATCGCCGATATGCCCATTGGGCAGCGCATAGCCATTAGGACCCTTGTATAAATGCATCTCATGAATGTCGCGTGACAGCGTTGCCTGGGTCACATCGAATCCATGGCGCTGCAGCTTGCGACGCAACTCGTCCTGGCTCGTAATCGATGCCGAACGAACTACTTCGCGAATTGCGTTGTGACGTTGCTGCTTCATTTTGGGATGCGAAGATGGCGGTGTGGCCGCTTGGATGTATAAAAATACATCTCTATGTATAAATATGCAGAGGCGGATTGTCAACCTTCAGGCAGCTTTTTCTGTGAATTTCCTGTCCATGCCCGGCCTCCTACCTGCCCTCGACAATCCGGCCTGAATAGCCGAAGCAATCGATCCATCCAATCGAACAATGCAATCGAATGGTGCAATCCCTGTCGGCTGAATGACGTACACTGTCTACTTGGCAATGTCGTTGAGGTCGCTTACAGTAGTGCGGGTAATTTCTGAAGCAGGCGAATGAAGTCTACGTTGAAAAATACTGAAGATGCGGCACAGCTCTCCCGCGGCGGGGAGAAATACGATCGAATTCTGGAAGCAGCGATCGAGGTCGTCGCCGAGAAGGGCTTACAGCACGCACGCATTGCTGACATTGCCGCCAGCGCCGGCGTAGCCGATGGCACCGTCTATCTCTATTTCGACAACAAGAATCACATTCTGCGGGCCGCGATCGACTCGGCGTTTGAGAGGTTTTCTCTACGGGTTCAGACGGCGCTTGCCACCACCCATGATCCCGTTGAGCAGTTAAAGACCATCGCGCGCTTGCACGTGGAAACGCTGGTCGCGAGCCGCAATCTTGCGATCATCGTACAGACGCAGGTTCGCCAGAGCGCAAAGTTTCTGGAGCAGTTTTCTCATCACTCCTTTGTGGACTACATCAACCTTGTCCGCGAGATTGTCCGCGCCGGTCAGCGCGAGGGCTTGATCCGCCCTGAGATATCGGATCGTGTTGCTGCCCTGTGCCTGTTTGGAGCGCTGGATGAGATGATCAGCTCCTGGCTCTTTACTGGCAAACCTATCGACCCCGAACAGACCTCGACCCAGGTCCTCGACATCCTGTTAGACGGCATTCGTACGACCCCCAGCCATGCTTGATTTAAGAACCCTCAACGACGTCTTTTTCAATATCACTTCGAGTCATCGCGAGCGCGCCATCCTATGGCAAGACGCGAAGGATCAGTGGCAGCCAATCTCTTCCACCCAGCTTTACCAGCGGGTTCGCGCTCTGGCGGAAATCTTCCTGTCGTGGGGCATCAATAAAGGAGACCGCATTGCGCTGCTGGCGGAGAATCGCTGGGAGTGGGCCGTCGCCGACTTTGCTGCGCTTACGCTTGGCGCGGTGGACGTGCCCATTTATCCGACGCTGACCGCTGAACAGATAGCTGTGCTGCTGGCGGATTCCGGCGCGCGTATTGCTGTTGTCTCCTCGCGCAAGCAGTACGACAAGGTGGAGTCCATACTTCACCAAACGCAGGTGGAGCACATCGTTCTGATGGATGATGAAGGCACTCCGGATGCAGTGCTGCTTTCCTCGCTGCTGAAGGATGCGGATGCCCGTGGCAAGGAGCGCGACCCGGTATTCGACCGGCGCGCCTATGAAGTGCAGCCTGCGGATCTGGCGACGATCATCTACACCTCCGGTACAACGGGTGAGCCCAAGGGTGTGATGTTGACGCATGGCAACATTGCCTCCAATCTGACTCACTCGACCGACCAGTTTGGCTTCGACGAACTCGATTCGTGGATTTCGTTTCTGCCGTTGTCGCACATTACAGCGCGGCACCTCGACTATGCACTCGGCTGCCACGGAGCCACCGTCGCCTATTGCTCCAATTTCGACAAGCTGCCCACCGCAATGACCACGATTAAGCCCACCGTGTTCGTGGCCGTGCCGCGGGTTTACGAGAAGATCCGGCAGGAGGCTGAGCGGCGTGCCTCGCTCTCTCCCGCCAAGGCGCGGCTCTTCGCCTGGGCGCTCTCTACAGGCAAGCGGCATCGCGATTCCGTGCTAAAAGGGGAGACGCCGAAATCCCCCGTCTGGAAGCTTGCCAACAAGCTCGTCTTCAGTAGAGTGAGGGATGCCTTTGGCGGGCAGGTGAAATATTACGTCTCCGGCGGCGCGCCGCTCGGTCTGGATACGGCAAAGTGGTTCGCCGATGTGGGCATTCGCATATTTGAAGGGTACGGCCTGACGGAGACCTCTCCGCTGATCGCGTTGAACGCACCCACAGCCTATCGCATTGGTTCCGTGGGGAAGACGGTGCCAAACATCGAGTGCCGCATTGCCGAAGACGGAGAATTGCTGGTACGCGGTCCTTCGGTCTTCGTGGGATATTGGCAGAAGCTGATCGTCACGGCGGAAGCCTTCGACGAAGGTCATTGGTTCCGTACTGGGGATATTGCGCACTTTGACGAGGATGGGTTTCTCTTCGTAACGGATCGCAAGAAAGAGCTGCTGAAGACCTCCGGAGGCAAGCTGATTGCTCCCCAGCCCATTGAAAATAAGCTGAAAGCGAAGCTGCTCGTGTCCCAGGCGGCTCTGGTGGGAGATCGCCACAAATTCGCCAGTGCGCTGCTGTCGCCGAACTTTGCCGCGCTGGAGGAGTGGGCCAAAGCCCAGGGGATCGAAGTGCAGACACGACGGCAACTGGTGTCAAACCCGAAGGTGGTGGAACAATACCAGGCGATTGTGGACCATGTGAACGGCTCGCTGGCGAACTTTGAGACGATCAAACGCTTTCGGATTGTCCCGGATGAGTGGTCGATTGACAGCGGAGAGTTGACCCCCAGCCTCAAACTGAAGCGCCGCGTGATCACCGAGCGCTATGCAGAAGAGATCGCCGCGTTTTATGAGGATGAAGCGGTGTCGCGGGGGTAGCTGGGCCGGCGAAGGAGGGAACCGCACCGCCTGCGAGGGATGCTGCAGCCAGGTGCGGACTCTTTTCCTGGGGCTTCTGGCTATGTCGTCAGACGGTTGTGGCTGATGGGCTTCATTTGCCAGACCGAAAGATCCTGCAGTTGGTCGGAGCCGCCCTCGAACTTCACCAGAACGTCGGTGGCTTTTTCTCCCCGCATATAGATTCGCCGTGTACAGGCGATCCGGTCGTTGATAAAGAGTTCCAGGACAGAGCCATCGAGATAGAGCCGAAGCTCTAATTTGCCGCTCCCGATCTTCCCGGCAATTGGCTTGCCGTCGATTCTAAGTGGCGCCTCCCCGCCCCCGGGGTGGTAGCTCACGCTGAAGAAGGCGCCCGACACCTGCGCCTCCGAGATCAACGACAGTCGTACCGGGCTGGTCACCTGCCGGGTTACGCAATGCACTTCACCGGAGTAGTTGCCGATCACCAGATCATTCACCGTCCCTGCCGCTGCGCGTGCCTTGCTTTCCCGCCATCGCAGAGCCTGTACTCGCGCATCGACCCGCATCTCCAGTTCTCCATCGGCGTTCAACGTCAGCACGCGGGGAAGCGACATGACCCCGGCCCAGCCTGCACGCTTGTATTCCTCCAGGGGCCGCGTCTCTGGAATCCATCCCCAGAGGATGCGATTGCCCGCTCTGTCCAGCATGCTCTTGGGTGCATAGTAGGCCCCGTCGTCCAGCAATCCCTGCTTCTCGCTGTGGAAGACCATCTCCTTGCGGTCCAGTTCGCCGCTCTGCCAGTAGACCTTGCGTTCAGTGGAGTAGAGCAGTACGTGTTTCCCGCCCAGCGGGAAGAAGTCCGGGCACTCCCATTGCTCGCCTGAATCCACCGGGTCCGAAGTATCCTTGCCGTTCCATGTCCCCGTTGCGAGCGGGTGGAGGTACTCCCACGTGCGCAGATCCCGGGAGCGATATAGCAGGACCACGCCACCGCGTTTCTTGATTCCTGAACCGATTCCCATGTACCAGATGTTGCCTTCGCGCCAAAGGCAGGGATCCCGGAAGCCGGTCACGTTCAACCCCGCGGGCGGAGCCGCAATCACCGGTCTGGCAGCCTTCTCCCATTGGCTCAACAGGGGATCATGGGAGATCGCCAGGCACTGCACCTCGGGATTGACGCCGGTGTAGAGCATGGTGGGCACTCCCTGGTCCACGACGATGCTTCCCGTAAAGCAGCCATCCTTATCGGGTCCGCCGGGCGTGGGTGCCAGGGCCACCGGGAGGTGATGCCAATGGACCATATCGTCGCTGATGGCATGGCCCCAGTGCATATCTCCCCAGAACGCGCCATTGGGATTGTATTGGTAGAAGATGTGGTATTTGCCGTGCCAGAATACAGGCCCGTTCGGATCGTTCATCCAGTTTGCCGCGGGCAGCAGGTGAAATTGCGGCCTCTGGGGGTCCAGCGCCAGCCGCGAAGAGGCCTCACCTGCCTCGGCGGCGCTCAGGTTAAGCCCTTGAGCCAGGGGAAGTGCCGCCAGGCCATACAGAACGCTGCGCCGTGTCATGTTCATTTTCAGCCGACTCCTTCCGAAAAGCCATTGTAGGGGGCAGCCACGTGCTGACTCTACAGGAATGTGGATTCCTTGCGGAATCACGAGATTTTTTGAAGCCAATCCGTCGTGCGCGCATTGAAACCCGTGCCGGAGGTCAGTATCATTCCATTGAGGATCCAGTGACTACTTGTGCCTGCTCTCAGGACGCGCGAGAGAATCGCGGTCTTCCCGGGCGGAGTGCGTACCAACCACGAATGACTGCGACGCAGTCTTAGCCGGACGGTCGATTTCAGTCCAGGCCTACTTTCTTTTGAGGAGAATTGCAATGCGTATTGGCATGTTAACGGGCGGCGGAGACTGCCCGGGCTTGAATGCGGTGATCGCTGCCGCTGTGAAAAAGGGCATTCAACACCACGGCGACGAGTTCGTCGGCTTCCTCGAGGGTTGGCGTGGAGTTCTGGAAAACAGATCGATTCCGCTGACGCTGGAGACGGTCGACGGCATTATCACCCGCGGAGGAACCATCCTCCACTCCTCGCGCACCAATGTCCGCAAGATCGAGGGTGGTATCGAGAAGTGCGTGGAGACGCTGAAGGCCAACAAGATTGATGCCCTCATCGCCCTTGGCGGAGACGACACCCAATCGGTTACCAAGGCTCTGGTTGAAGCCGGGGTCCCCGGTGTCGGCGTGCCGAAGACCATTGATAACGATCTGAATGGTACGGATGCCTGTTTTGGCTTCGATACCGCGGTGATGATTGCCACAGAGGCCATTGATCGCCTGCACACCACCGCCGATGCTCACAACCGCGTCATCGTCTGCGAGGTCATGGGTCGCGATGCAGGCTGGATTGCCCTGACATCCGGCGTTGCCGGCAACGCGCATGTCGTCCTGGTGCCGGAAAAGCCTATCGATCTGGACCACGTCTGCGCCCTGCTCAAGTACAACTACGACCACGGGAAGCACTACGGCATCGTCGTCGTGGCAGAAGGCGCCAAGCTGCCGGAGGGACAGGTCATCAAGGGCACGAAGGTGGATTCGTTCGGGCACGCTATTCTCACTGGCATCGGCGAGACGCTGGCTAAGCGGATTGAGGAAAAGACCGGCTATGAGACCCGCTCCGTCGTCCTCGGGCATACCCAGCGCGGAGGAACACCTACCGCTGCGGACCGTATGCTGGGCACCCGGTATGGCCTTGCCGCCATCGATCTCGTCCACAAGGGCGAGTTTGGCCGCATGGTCGTCCTGAAGGGCACAGAGATCAAGAGCATCAGCATCGCGGAAGCGGTTTCCCGCAACCGTACAGTGGACGATAACTTCCTGGAGATTCTTTCGGGGCTTGAACCGACAGTTTAAGTATTGCGGCTTAAGTTAATCATAATAAAGAACAAGGTCAGCTCTTCGCTGGCCTTGTTCTTTCTCTGGTCGTTTCTGCGGCGACCGAATTTTACTCTTATTGCCAAACGTTCCTTTTCCATAGAGTGCAACAAGGCCGAACAGTGGCGGAAGAGAGCCTGGGAAAACCGAATATTTCGTGAAACATACAGGAACTTCTTGAAAGCGACGGGTAAAACAAGGTATATACAAGGGCGCTGGTGTGCATTTTTGCGCCTGCCAAAAACGACTTGCTTAGGAGAGTCCGAATGAGACCGTCAGCCGTGAAGATCGCAGAAGTACGTGAGGTCATGGACATTCGCCAGGCATCGGACTACCTCGGCATCAGCTCCGATACGCTTTACAAGTACGCCTCGGAAGGATTCATTCCCGCCTTCAAACTGGGGAATCGCTGGCGCTTCAAGAAGTCCCGCCTCGATGACTGGATGGATCAGCAATCTTCCGCATCGCTGGCTCCGCACGACCTGAAGGAGACCGCCCGCCCGCGGCAAAAGAAACCAGTGCGGGCCGCGGGGCGCTAGAGCCGCTTCGCTGACGCGGTCACAATCGGACTCATAGTTTTGCCCTTTTCCCTCCCGATCCTGATATACCTGGACTTAAGATGAATGACACAAAACGTCTGCGAACCCTGCGCCGTCGCATGGCTGCGGCAGGACTGGAATCCCTGCTCGTTTCCCATCTTCCGGACGTGCGTTATCTCTGTGGCTTTACGGGGTCGAACGCGGCGCTGGCGATCTCTCCCGGCCGTGCGGCGTTGTTTACCGATGGCCGCTATACGGTTCAGGCGAAGCAGGAGACCTTTGGAGCCCGAGTCGTCATCGCGGAGCACTCCGCACTGCGCGAGGCCTGCGCCTTTCTCGCTGCCAGCGGTGTTGCCCATGCCGCTTTTGACCCTTCGAATACAACCGTCGCCGCATTGGAGACGATGCGCAGCGCCATCCCGGCCAGGCAGCGCCGGAGCTTTTTCCAACCCTCCCCGTCACCGCTGGTAGCAGATCTGCGCATGGTGAAGGACAGTGGCGAGTTGCAGCGCATGGAGGAAGCAGCCGCGCTCGGTTGCAGGCTCTTTGAGGAGCTTCTGCCAAAGATTGCGAGAGGCACGCCGGAAACCGTGATTGCCGCTGAGCTGGAGTATGCGGCGCGCCGCAGCGGGGCCGAGGGAATGTCTTTCGATACCATCGTCGCTTCCGGGCCGCGCTCCGCGTTGCCGCACGGTCACGCCACGTCGGCAAAGCTGCCCCGCAACGGCTTCATGGTGCTCGACTTCGGTGTTATCCTCAAAGGTTATTGCTCGGATATGACGCGTACCGTTTTCGTGGGAAAAGCAGGGAACCGCGAGCGCTTCGCGTATGATTCTGTGCTGGAAGCACAACAGGCCGCAGTGCAGGCCGTGCGCCCAGGCGTGACCTGTGGCGAGGTGGATGAAGCCGCCCGCAGCGTGCTTCGCAAGGCGGGGCTGGCGCAGTATTTCACCCATTCGACCGGGCATGGAGTGGGTATGGAAGTTCACGAGGCACCGCGTGTGGCGGCTGCTCAAACCCAGGTCTTGAAGCCTGGAATGGTGATTACGATTGAACCCGGCATTTATATCGCCGGAGAGTTTGGCATTCGCATCGAGGATATGGTGGTCGTGACGGACCGGGCTGGCCGGGTAATAACTCCTGCGACCAAGGCGTTGATTGAACTTTGAACTGCTCCTCGAAATCGATGGCAGCAGCACACCAGCAGGGGATGCAAGGACGAGATTCCATAATGAATCCTGAAGATATGAAAGAACTCAAGGAGCTCATCGAGTTCCTGAAAGACAATCAGATCGGCGAATTCGATCTGGATCGCGGCGATCTGAAGGTGCGTATCAAGTTTGCCCAGGAGACTACCTCCGCGGCGGATCTGGCGGGGCTATCGCGGCTGCTGAATGCGGCGCAGGGAGCCGCCCCCATCGTGCAGCCTGTAGTTGCTGCAGCGCAGTCGTCGGCAATTGCTGCACCTCAGGCGGAAGTGGCGGCCGCGGCTCCGGTAGACGAGAATGCGGGCCTTCACATCGTGAAGTCGCCGATTGTCGGCACCTTCTACGAATCCCCCTCTCCGGGTGCGCAGGCTTTTGTCAAAGCTGGAGATCAGGTGGAGAACGGTCAGGTTCTCTGCATTGTGGAAGCTATGAAGTTGATGAATGAAATTGAGTCTGATGCGGCAGGCGAGATCGTAAAACGACTTGTGGCCAATGGACAACCGGTCGAGTATGGCCAACCTCTCTTCGCATTGCGGCTACGGTAACTATGTTTCGGAAAGTTCTCGTCGCCAATCGTGGCGAAATCGCGCTTCGTGTCATCTGTGCCTGCAAAGAGCTGGGCATTCGCACGGTCGCCGTCTACAGTGAGGCGGACCGGAACTCCCTGCACGTTCGCTTTGCGGATGAGGCAATCTGCATCGGCCCGGCGCGCGCGTCGGACAGCTATCTGAATGTCCCCGCAGTGATCAGCGCGGCGGAGATCGCCGACGTGGACGCCATCCATCCTGGCTATGGCTTGCTGAGCGAAAACGCAAACTTCGCCGAAGTCTGCCGTGCGTCGAACATCAAGTTCATCGGCCCGCCCCCGGAAGTGACCCGCCTGATGGGAGAGAAGGACAAGGCGCGGCAGGCGATGAAGCGCGCCAAGGTTCCAATCCTGCCCGGTTCGGACGGCATTATCCAGTCCGAGGGCGAGGCGATGGAGTGGGCGCGGACGGTGGGGTATCCCGTCATCCTGAAAGCCGCAGCAGGCGGCGGTGGCCGTGGTATGCGCATCGTTCGCTCCAAGGAAGAGCTGCCGGGGCTGTTTCAGGCTGCCCATACCGAAGCTGCGAATGCCTTCGGAAACGGCGACCTCTACATGGAGAAGTTCATCGAGCAGCCGCGCCACATTGAGTTCCAGGTGCTGGCCGATGAGCACGGCAATGTGTTGTCGCTTGGGGAACGCGAGTGCTCGATCCAGCGCCGTCACCAGAAGCTGATCGAAGAAGCGCCGTCGCTGCAGGTTACTCCCAAGCTGCGCGAAGAGATCGGAAAGACGCTGCGTCGCAGCCTCTCCAACATTGGCTATCAGAACGCCGGAACGGTCGAGTTCCTGATGGATGAAGAGGGGAGTCTCCACTTCATCGAAATGAACACCCGCATCCAGGTGGAGCATCCGGTCACGGAATTCATCACGGGAATTGACCTGGTGAAGGCCCAGTTGCGCATTGCCGCGGGCGAAAAGCTGAGCAGCATTATTCCTGATCCCATTGTCATGCGCGGGCACTCCATCGAGTGCCGCATCAATGCAGAGCACCCTGAGAAGTTCACTCCCTCAGCAGGCAAGATCACGGCATACAACGTTCCCGGGGGGAATGGGGTCCGTGTGGATACGGCGCAGTACGCGGAAGGCGTTGTGCCTCCCTACTACGACTCGCTGATTGCCAAGCTCATTACCTATGGCAAGGATCGGCCAGAGGCCATGGCCCGCATGTCGCGCGCTCTCGAGATGTTCGTCGTGGAGGGAATTCACACATCCATTCCGCTGCATCGTCGTATTCTTCAAGATGAGGACTTCAAAGCAGGCCGCTTCGACACGAAGTTCATGGAGCGCTTTTTCGAACGTGAGAAGGAGCGCAACCAGGCCGCTGCCGGGAAATAGTCCTGGAGTGGCTCCAGCGAGGCTGCAGGGAGTTCTGCCCTTGAGACAAAACAGCCTCGGCCAGCACAGGCGCTCTGTTCCGGAACACGGGCAGAGACGCCCATCCGGCCCTATTGGATAGATCATGGAGAAGTTTCAACCTGGCCAGCTTGCACTCGCTCTGCGCGAAAAGTTGTATGGTCTGCTTGCCAGGCTAGTTCCAACGGAACGGGCACAACTCCTTTTCCTCACGATACTGAGCGGCGTTCTTTGCGGCCTGGCTGCGGTTGGCTTCCACGTCGGAATCGAAAAGGCCGATCATCTGATGATGGGGCGCGCTCTCGCTGCTGCGGGGCATCGCTGGATCTTCTGGGGAATCATCACGCCTGCACTTGGAGGCCTGGTTTCCGGACTGGCGCTCTACTATCTGGTTCCCGGTGCTGCCGGAAGCGGTATACCCCAGGTGAAGGCAGCCTACGCCCTGCACGGTGGCCGTGTTCCGCTGCGCGACGCGGTGGGTAAGTTCTTTCTGGGAATCCTGCAGATCGGTAGTGGCGGCTCTCTCGGCAGAGAAGGACCTACGGTCCAGATCTGCGCAGGCATCTCCAGCCTGCTGGCGCGCGTATTCTCCTTGTCGATCAAGAACCAGCGGAGGATGACTGCCGTCGGTGTGGCGGCTGGCATAGCGGCTGCCTTTAATGCGCCGATCGCTGCCGTCACCTTCACGCTGGAAGAGATCATCGGAGACCTTGACCAGACGATGCTCTCCGGGGTGATCGTCGCTGCGGCCATCGCTGCTGCGGTCGAACGCGCCGTCCTTGGCAAGCATCCGGTCTTTGCGCTCCGGCACGTGGACCCGTTGGTTCCGGCCAAATCCTTGCTCTTTTACGTCGTCCTGGGATTTGCCGCCGCTCTGATTTCGGTGATTTTTACGGATTCGCTGCTGGGGCTTCGAGCGGCTTTCAAGCGCCTGAACACCGTGCCGAAATGGGCTCATCCAGCGCTGGGTGGAGCAGCGACCGGCGCGCTCGCTGTGCTGGCGTTTTTCTGGCTCCGGCAGGGTGGGATTGCCGGGGGCGGATATGAAACCCTTTCTTTCGCTCTGAACGGGACACTGACCGTGAAGGTTCTGCTGGTTCTGTGCGTGCTGAAGGTCGCGGCGACGATTTTTTCCTACTCCAGCGGCGGAGCCGGAGGTATCTTTGCCCCGGCATTATTCATTGGCGGAATGCTGGGCGGAGCCGTGGGCTATCTGGACGTCGCGGCCTTTCATCATCCCGCCGGAGCTCTTGGCGCATTCGCCCTGGTGGGAATGGGAGCTGTATTTGCGGGGATTGTCCGCGCCCCCATGACGTCTGTCCTGATCATCTTTGAGATGACGGGTGCTTACGAACTGATTCTGCCCTTGATGATCTCCAACATGATCGCCTACACGCTTGCACGTCGCTGGCGTGGAGTCGCGATCTACGAAGCACTTCTGCTGCAGGACGGGGTTCAGCTCCCTCACGAGCATCCGCGAAACGTCGATACGGACGAGGGAGAAGCATTACCGTAGAATTGCGTAAGACTCCGGCATTGTGTTTCGGTATTCTGCCCTGGCATTGTCTTCTATGGCATACACGATTTCTCCTCTTTACCCCATCCTCGATGCCAGTTTGTTGCCGCTTGAGGATCGCAGCGGTTTTGTCACCCGGCTGGCCGGCGAACTGCTGGATGCGGGCGTCAGCCTGCTGCAGTACAGGAACAAGACCGGCAGCGATCGCGAGGTGCTCGAAGACGTGGCTATGCTTCGCCACCTGCTGCCCGCGGGGCGCTGTGTACTCATCCTGAACGATCGACCGGATCTGGCTGTGCTTGGCGGATTTGACGGCGTCCATGTCGGCCAGCAGGATCTTTCTCCAGACGCTGCCCGGGGCATTGTCGGCAAGGGAAGGGTGGTTGGCGTTTCCACGCATAATGCCGAGCAACTGCGAATGGCCGCAGAGGCGCCAGTGGACTATATCGCCATTGGCCCGATCTTCCCAACTGCCTCCAAACAAAACCCCGATCCGGTTGTCGGTCTGGAAGGGATTCGCCTGGCGCGTTCGCTCACCTCAAGGCCGCTGGTCGCGATCGGCGGAATCACTCTCGAGAATTGCAGCCAGGTCAAAGAGGCCGGGGCGGATTCCATTGCGGTGATCTCCAGCCTCTTCCAAAGCCCGTCAGGGGAGTCTCCCGCGAAAGTCGCTAGAGACTTTCTTGCGCGTTTCCGGTAGAACAGAGAGCACGTGACGACCAGCAGCCCACCACTACCCGCCGGTGCAGATGCTCCCGGCACTCCACATTTTGTTCAGGGCCTCGGCCTGTTCAGCGCCACCGCGATTGTCGTGGGTTCGATGATCGGTTCGGGCATCTTCATTGTCCCGGCGGACATAGCACGAGGCGTCGATTCCCCTGCGCTGTTCATTGCGGCCTGGATCGTGACGGCTGTCATGACGATCATCGGCGCGCTCAGCTATGGGGAACTTGCTGCGATGATGCCCCGGGCCGGCGGACAGTATGTTTACCTGCGTGAAGCTTTGGGGCCGATGTGGGGCTTCCTCTACGGATGGACGCTCTTTCTGGTCATTCAGACCGGCACCATCGCCGCCGTGGCTGTCGCCTTTGGAAAGTTTCTGGGAATCTTCTTTCCCTCCGTCTCCGCCACAAACTGGATCTGGCATATCGGTCACGTTCCGGCCTGGCACGTCGGACCGATGGTGTTAGGCAACATGGACCTCGGTCTGAATACGGCGAATCTTGCGGCCATTGTGATCGTGCTGCTGCTTGCCGGGGTCAATATCTTCGGCGTCAGGACAGGCGCGCTGGTGCAGAACATCTTCACCACGACGAAGACCGCGGCACTGCTGGGTCTGCTCGTCTTCGGTTTTCTGCTGGGCCGCAACCCGGCGGCGATTGCGGCGAACTTCGGCGTGGGCTGGCATGCCTTCTGGCACAATGCATCGCTGGCCACTTTGCATCCGGTGCAGGTGGGCATCGGCGGTCCCACCGCCATGGTGGGCTTTTTCACCATTCTTGCCGTGGTGCAGGTGGGTTCGCTCTTCTCTGCGGATGCGTGGAACAACGTGACCTTTACCGCGGGCGAAGTCTTGAACCCCAGGCGCAATCTGCCACTCTCGCTTGGGCTGGGCACCGGGATCGTTCTGCTGATTTATATCCTGGCGAACTTCGTGTATCTCTGTGTGCTGCCGCTGCACGGGGATCCGGCGGGGGCCTCGAATTTTGCGCGGGGCATCCAGTACGCATCGCAGGACCGCGTGGGCACCGCTGTGCTGGAGCAGATCTTTCACTCCAGCGGGGCGTACTTGATGGCCGCTGCGATTTTGATTTCGACCTTCGGTTGCGCCAATGGAATGACGATGGCAGGCGCCCGCGTCTACTACGCGATGAGCCGCGACGGACTCTTTTTCCAGGCCGCGGGCAGACTGCATCCCCGGTACAAAACGCCGGTGGCATCCCTGATCGCGCAGGCCGTGTGGACCAGCCTGCTGTGCCTCTCCGGCTCCTATGGCCAGTTGCTCGATTACACGATCTTCGCTGCGCTGTTGTTTTACATCCTTACCATTGGCAGCCTGTTTATGCTGCGAATCCGCAAGCCGCTGGCGCCGCGTCCCTATCGCGCCATCGGGTATCCGGTGCTGCCTGCGGCATACCTGGGTATGGCCGTGTGGATCTGTGTCGTATTATTGCGTTATAAACCTCAATACACTTGGCCGGGGCTGATTCTCGTTGTACTCGGTATCCCGGTCTTCATTTTTTGGTCCCGTAAGGGCCGGCGTTCTGGACTGCCGCACGAAACAGCACTATAAGAGGAGAGATCTCGCCCATGCCTAATTTGTTTGCTACCAAACCCCTCTCGCTCCTGACTCAGGAAGCGAATGAAGAAGGGGAGCACACCCTCAGGCGATCTCTCAGCTCGTTAAACCTGATCACACTCGGCATTGGGGCAATTATCGGAGCGGGTATCTTTGTCCTTACCGGACAGGCTGCCGCGAAGTACGCCGGACCGGCAGTTGCGCTTAGTTTTGTGCTGGCCGGCTTCGTCTGCGCATTCGCCGGCCTTTGCTATGCGGAGTTTGCTTCGATTATTCCAATAGCCGGTTCAGCCTACACCTATGGCTACGCGACGCTGGGCGAGTTCGTCGCATGGATCATCGGCTGGGACCTGGTGCTGGAATACGCATTTGGAGCGGCCACGGTGGCATCCGGCTGGTCTGGCTATCTGGTGAGCCTGCTGGAGCAGCTCAATATTCACCTGCCGCCGCAATTCACCACCACCTACGGCAATGTGATGGTGAAGTTTAACGACAGGTGGACTCCACTTAATACGCTTCCCGCCGGGATCAATACCGCTGCGTTGCCGCATGCGACGGGATTGTTCAACCTGGTCGCCTTTCTGGCGATCCTGACGATCACAGCGATTCTGGTGATCGGTATCAAGGAATCAGCAAATCTGAACTCTACCATCGTGATTGTGAAGCTGGGAATCGTAGCCATCTTTCTTTACCTGGGAATTGCCTACCTCCTGCACCATCACGAACTGGTCCAGGCGAACTGGCATCCCTTCATTCCGCCAGCGGAAGGGCCAAAACACTTTGGACTGGGTGGCATAGCCGCCGGAGCCGCATCGGTATTTTTCGCATACATCGGCTTCGACGCTGTCTCCACCGCCGCGCAGGAGGCGAAGAATCCGCAGCGGGATATGCCCATCGGCATCCTGGGATCGCTGGTTGTCTGCACGATCCTATACATCATGGTTTCTCTGGTGTTGACTGGCCTGGTGAACTTCCGGCAGCTGAACGTTGCCGATCCGGTTGCGCTCGGAATCGACGTCACCGGTGTGAAGTGGGGCAGTCTGCTGGTGAAGATCGGAGCCGTCTTTGGCCTGGGCACCGTGATGCTCGTCATGCTGCTGGGGCAGTCGCGCGTCTTTTTCTCGATGTCGCGCGATGGGCTGCTGCCGCAGTGGGCGAGTGCAATCCATCCGAAGTTCCGCACACCGTGGATTTCGAATATTATCGTCGGGACCATTGTGGCTTTTCTGCCCGCAGTCCTGCCGATCGACAAGCTCAGCCAGTTGGTCAACATTGGTACTCTGCTGGCCTTTACCATTGTGTGTGCCGGGGTATGGATCCTGCGGGTTCGCCAGCCTGATCTCAAGCGGCCATTCAAGACGCCGTTTGTGCCACTGGTGCCCATTTGCGGGATGCTCAGCGCGTTTTACCTGATGGTCAAGCTGCCGTTGCTAACCTGGGCCGTTCTGATCATCTGGCTCTTGATCGGGCTGCTGATTTACTTCGGGTATAGCGTGCGACACAGTAAGGTGCAGAAGCTCCCCTCGGCGATGACAACGGGACGGGCGGATAGCTAGATCGAGTGTCCATCACTCCAGCGGGCTCGTGGTTGCTGTTCCGTGAGCATTCCCCATACTGCGAGCAACTGAAACAGGCTTTGTGGATGCACCTGCGCGACGCGTGCCGGAACAACAATGCAAGCAACACCAAGAGGGAAAGAGCGTAAGCGATCAGCCAGATCATTTCCACCTCTTACAGCGGAAGAGCTCGCAGTGGTGCTGCGGCCATGATAGCCGAGATTTTACTTCGCAGCTTCCAAGGTAGCCGCGGCGCGGTTCAGCGCAGCACTTAAAGTGGCGATCTGCGTCTGTGCACGCTCTGCATCCTGTGCATCGATGGCCTCGTTGACGCCGGGAATCACCACAGCGGAATAGCCCGTGAACTCTCCCGGCGCATAGATCGTGTGGCGGAACCACGGGCGGTGGGGAAGCCCCTCCGGCGCCAGCAGAGCACCCTCGGTTGCCCGCAGTGCCGCGTTCAGCGCCGTCAGATCACCAGTGCCGGACAACTGCCTCTCCTTTACCGCTGCTGCCGCCGTGGCAAAGCGCCGCGCAGCCGTGGTTGCCGGGGCAAAGTCCAAGGCCTTCAGGCCGCTATCGCTGGCGCGTCGCTTTGCGGCATCCAGGTAGGAATCAATCTCGCTGGCATAGGTCACATAGTCATAGGGGAGAACGTCGGAATCGGCCATGTGGAGGATCTCAAGGCCGAATACGCGAGCCATCTCCTGTTCGTAGACAAAGGTTGGATCCGCGTTCTTTACAAACCATGCATAGTTATCGAATACGGAGTGGTAGACGCCGTAGGGGCCTTCCGAACCGATGTCGATGGAGGGAACTCCCACATGTTGGAAGAAAGGCGTGAAGTCCGATCCGCTGCCAAGATCTCCCACCGGCGCGTCGCTATGGGAGCTGTTCGCCGCGGAGCGCATACCGATATCCTGCCCATGTTTGATCTCGTTGGCCTGCTCGGTCTGCTTCCACACGTCGTATACGCTGCCCCCCTTGGGGCTGGGCACTTCTCTCGTCACCTCGCGTACAAACTGCTTCAAGGAAGGAACGGCGGAGGAGGAGAACTCCGGCCCGGAAACGCCCACATCGGTATTGAAGTAGGCTACCGCGTGCTCCAGATCCTTCTCATGCTCTTCGGCCCATTCTGTGGAGCCGACGAGCCCCTCTTCCTCCGCATCCCAGCTGGCAAAGAGGATCGTCCTCTTCGGCTTCCAACCCTGCCTGAGCAGTTCACCCACTCCATGGACCGATTCCAGCATGGCTGCTGTGCCGCTGTTGGGATCGACCGCACCGTAGACCCAGGCATCGCGATGGTTGCCTGCGACGACCCATTCATCGGGGAAGTCGGTGCCATTGATTCTCCCTATCACGTTCCAGATGGTTCGGAAGGCATAGTTCTGCTTCACCAGCATGTGAACCTTCACCTTGCCGGGGCCAACGTGGTACGCGAAGGGAAGAGCGCCTTGCCACTCATGCGGAACGGCCTGTCCACCGAGATGCTCAAGGATCGGAGCCGCGTCGTGGTAGGAGAGGGGTGTTGCAGGAATCCTGGGCAGGCTTGTGGAACTCTCCGGTGCGATGCGTTTCGTGTCGGGCAGATCGACGACCGAGGCGATGCCGGGAGTTGTGGGGTCGCCGGGATACTCAAACATGAATTGCACGGAGCCGCGCTGCACCGCGGTATCGGGTCGGTACGGGCCATTGGGATACTTGTCGCCGCGGAAATAGCCATCATCGGCGGGGTCCGAATAGAGGATGACGCCTGCGGCTCCATACTGCTGCGCCAGAAATACTTTGACGCCACGGAAATTGTTTCCATAACGAACAAGGACGATCTTGCCCTTGACGTCCACGTGCATCGCTTCCAGCCGCTTGAAGTCCTCCGGACGGCCATAGTTGGCATACACGGCTTCCGCTGTGATATCTCCGGAGGCGGACGAGCCATTGAATGCGGTTAAGACGCGCGAATCATCCTGGAAGGGGTCAGCCGTCACATGCTCGCGAATGGGCCCCTGCATGAGCAGCTTGCCATCGCTGTCCGTTGCTTCCACGCGGATTTCGCCGGGCATGTTCATCCACACGCGATAAGGGACGATGCTTGTTTCCAGCCCCGCAGCCTTGAACTTGGACGCAACGTACTCCGCTGTGGCGTAGTCCTCTTTGGAGGAAGCAATGTGAGGTGTACTCGTCAGCGTCTTAAGGTGTTCTCCGGCAAGCTTTGCGTCCGGAACCTTCAGAAAGTCCTGATCGATCTTCGCCTGTGCGCTGAAGTTTCGATAGCCGAACACATGAGTTGGGGAAGATGCGAGGGGAGCAGAGTTCTGGCCGAGCAGAACCGCAGGGCAAAATAGCATCCAGGAAAGAGCAGGCAGAATTGGACGAATCGACAAGGGCACAGTCCTCATTCAGGAGATCAACAGGGGAGCCTTGATTTCTCAGCTTACACTAACTATCAGCAGTGCAAGCTGAGTTGCGGAGCGAGAGGCCATTGGCGGAAAACCTAGAAGAGTCGCCGCGACCGGGGAGTACGGAACCTTCCGTCGACCAGAACCCGCCTGCCGAGGTGTTCGTCGAGCCGGAGGTTCCTTTTAAGCCGGAGTCTTCCCGCCTGCAGAGCGAAGACGACCTCGGCGGCTGGCCCCCCATTGTCCGTGCGCTGCGTAATCCGGATTTCCGAATCTTCTGGAGCGGCAACTTTCTCTCCAACATCGGAACGTGGATGCAAAACGTGGCCCTGGGCTGGCTGATCCTTGAACTCACGGAATCCAGTTTCTGGCTGGGCATGGTGGGTTTCGCCGCCTCGTTTCCGTTTCTCATTTTCACCTTGTTCGGAGGGGTGATTGCGGACCGCGTGAATAAGCGCTATCTGCTGGTAGGCACGCAAACGATCATGATGATTCTGGCGTTTCTACTGGCCGCGCTGGCGTACTTCAAGATCATCACCATCCGTTCCCTGATCGTCATCGCGTTTTTGAATGGCATGGTGATGTCCTTGAACGCGCCCAGCTACCAGGCCATGGTTCCGCAATTGGTACGTTCCAGCGATCTGCCAAACGCCGTGGCCTTGAACTCCGCGCAATTCAATATGTCGCGAGTGGTGGGGCCAACGCTGGGCGGCTATGCTATGGCGTTTTTTGGAGTGGCGGGGAACTTCTTTCTCAACGGAGTCAGCTTCCTCGCGGTGCTGGCATCTCTGTTTCGAATTCATTATCCGGAGACGAAGCCGGGGGATGGTTTGACCATGTGGCAGAGCCTGAAGGAAGGGTTCGCGTATGTTCGCGCCAATGCGCAGATGTGGGCGATTATCGGGTTGGTGGGAACAGTCAGTTTCTTCGTGGTTCCGTTCCTCACGTTCATTCCGTTCTTCGCCCGCAACATTCTGCATACAAGCGCGCGTGGACTCGGCATTCTGATGGCCTGCTCCGGGCTGGGTGCGTTCTTTGCCGCGGTGACCATCGCGTATTTCGGCAAACTGCGCCACCGGGGAGCGGTAATCGTGGCGTCGGGATTATTCGTGATGGCATCGGTGATCGGCTTCTGCTACTCGCACTCCTTTGTGCTTTCGGCGTTTCTGCAAATGTGCGAAGGATACGGCCTCATCCTGACGGTATCGACGGTGAACGTCTCTATGCAGCAGTTGAGTTCGAGCGAAATGCGTGGAAGAGTGATGAGCATCTACTCCACCAGTTACCTTGGCCTGCCACCTGTCGGCGCACTTATTGCCGGTGCATTCTCGAAGTATCTGCCAACGACACACGTGCTTGCGGCGATGTCCGGGCTGGCGATGCTCGTCTACATCCTCTACTACATGACCTCGGCGCCGCTCAGAGAGCTCGATTAGTCTCTCGCAAAACAGAATTGGCTCTCCATCTATCGGAGAGCCAATTCTGCTTTCTTCGTGTGTAGGAACTAGGCCACGGGCTCGCCACAGAACTTGCAGCGCCGCGCGGTGATGGGAATGTCGCTCTGGCATTCGGGGCAGGTCTTGGTGGTTGCAGCGGCTGCCGGGCGCAGTCTCGCCATCAGAGAATTGAACGGCAGGATGATGATGAAGTAAACCACTCCAGCCATCAGCACAAACGCAATAACTGCATTCAGAAAATTGCCGTACTTGATGATGCCACCGTTGAGGTTAAAGACCAGAGAAGAGAAGTCTGGTTTGCCCACAGTTGCAGCAATCAATGGATTGATGAGATCCGCGACGAAGGAGTTAATGATCGCGGTAAATGCGGCACCGATAATGACTGCAACCGCCAGGTCAATCACGTTGCCGCGCATAAGGAAGTCGCGAAATCCTTTGAACACTTTGGCTGCTCCTCAAGCGAAGGTATGTACAGTTAGATCGAACGATCTAAAAGTCCAACTATCGTAACCTACCGTGCACCTTTACGATGGCAGTTTTTCAAATCAACTTCGGTTGGCCCATGCCGGGTTGCTTGCAGTACTATGATCTGCCGTGCCTTGATCCTGCCTAAAACAGGGTCAATCCTTGAGCGGCAGGAGGGGAAAGATGAGGAAGGTAGTCCGCACAGCAGAGGAAGCGGTGGCGGACATCCCTGCGGGTGCAACGCTGATGATTGGCGGCTTCGGCCTCTGCGGCATTCCAGAGAACCTGATCGATGCCCTGGTGCGGAGAGGGATCGGCGGCCTCCACACCATCAGCAACAACATGGGCGTCGATGGCTTTGGCATGGGGCGCATGCTGGAGGCGGGCATGATCGCCTCTCACACCGGCAGCTATGTAGGCGAGAACAAGTTGCTGGAGGAGAAGGTGATCCGCGGCGAACTGAAGCTGACCCTGATGCCGCAGGGTACTTTGGCAGAGCGCATTCGTGCAGGGGGAGCGGGAATTCCCGGCTTTTACACTCCAGCCGGCGTGGGGACGCTGGTGGCGGAGGGCAAGGAGACGCGTGAGTTCGATGGCAGGATGTACCTGCTGGAGCGCGGCCTCACTGCTGACTTTGCTCTCGTCAAAGCATGGCGGGGCGATACGGCCGGCAATCTCGTCTACCGCAAGACCGCGAGAAATTTCAATCCAATGATGGCGGCTGCGGCCCGGGTGACGATTGCCGAGGTGGAGGAACTTGTGGTGCCAGGAGCCATCGATCCGGATTACGTGATTACGCCGGGAGTTTACGTGCACCGCATTCTGCAGGGAGCGGGATATGAGAAGCGCATCGAGCGCCGAGTGGTGCGAAAGTCTTAGACGCAGCGGCCCGTTGAGCTTCCATGCATGCTCAATGCTGGGTCACGGCACCAGCGCTAGGGTACAGTGTTCGTCGTGGGCAGAGGAGCATTGCAGACTTCCCGGTATTGGAGCACGAAACGGGCATCGGCGAAGACACACGCAGCGGCGAGAAGCAACGCCGCGAGAAGAATGTTTCTCGAACCACTGGAGAGGGAACCGGAAAACTGCCGTAAGCAGAAAGCGATTACGAAGGCGCCCAGCGTAGCCATTACGGTAAGGGGAGCACGTTGTTCGCAGGGCTGATGCTGCAGGTTGAGGAGCAGGGAAGCAGAGCCGAGGCCAACGAGCACGGCCAATCCCAGCGCAACGCGGCTTTTCTTCAAGGTCATGGCATCCAGCTTAAAGCAGCCAGCCTGCATAGGGGTAGAAGAGGAAGAACAGGATCATGGCGAGAGCCATCATGTCCGCGTAGAGCAGCAGCAGGACCGCACCGTGGTAGAGACTCCATCGATGGCGCAGGCAGCGGGTGGTGTCCCACGTGCCATAGAGGGCTATCAGGGCGGGCAGAAGAAGCAGGAGCGTTGCGCGGTTGTGGGGAAAGTCTGAGAGCAGGAATGCGGCCAGCAGGCTCACCAGGACCAGCAGTGTGCCACGAAGCAATGACCGCGAACGCAGATGGAAGACGGCGAATTGCATGGTAGAACCGGGAATCCATTCACTGAAGGACGGCAACCGTGACGAAACCAACGGAAGCAACCATATGACTACTTTACCGAACCCGGCAGACCGCCAGGCAGAGAAACAGCAGGAATCGGAGAAGCGCGAGCGCATCGTCAAAAGAGTCGCCCGCGAATTGCAGGATGGCTACTACGTAAATCTCGGTATCGGCATGCCAACGAGGATCGCCTGCCACGTTCCGCCCGGTATAGAAGTGGTTCTGCAATCGGAGAACGGAATGCTGGGTGTGGGACCGTATCCGCTCGAAGGCGAAGAAGATCCTGACCTGATCAATGCAGGTAAGGAGACCGTCTCCGAACTGGCGGGTACCTCATTCTTCTCCAGCGCAGATTCCTTCGCGATGATCCGCGGCGGCCACATCGACCTGAGCATCCTTGGAGCCATGGAGGTAGACGAGGAGGGCAATCTGGCGAACTGGATGATCCCCGGCAAGATGGTGAAGGGAATGGGCGGCGCCATGGATCTGGTGGCAGGCGCCCGCCGGGTGATTGTCGCCATGGAGCACACGACAAAAGACGGGCAGCCCAAGATCCTGAAGAAGTGCAGCCTGCCACTCACCGGGCTGAAGGTCGTCGATACCATTGCCACAGAGATGGCGTGGATTCGGGTGACTCCAGAGGGCCTGGTGCTGGAGGAGATCGCTCCCGGCCTGACGGTGGAAGACGTGCAGCATGCGACGGAGCCCACGCTGATCCTCAGTAAGGATCTGAAGACGATGCAGGTCTAAGCGGTTATTCCGCCCCGATAGCTTTGCCGCGACAGCTTTGCCCCGACAGCTTCGCCGCTATTGTTTCGCCAGCTCGCCCACCGCGCGTTGTATCGATTCGCCATAGGGAGCGCGAAGTACTTCCCGTTCTGTAATAATTGCGGTTACATATTTGGCCGGAGTCACATCGAAGGCTGGATTGGCAATGCCCACGCCGTTGGGAGTGAGTTGCTTGCCGCCATGGTGTGTCACCTCTACCGCAGGCCGTTCTTCGATTGGAATGCTGTCTCCGGTTGGTGTGGCGACGTCGATGGTGGACCAGGGCGCGGCTACATAGAACGGAATGCCGTGCTCCTTTGCCAGGACGGCCACGCCATAGGTCCCGATCTTGTTGGCCACATCGCCGTTGGCGGCGATGCGGTCCGCCCCCACGATGACGGCCTGAATCTTTCCTCCGCGCATCAGGCTGGCGGCCATGTTGTCGCAGAGCACGGTGGTAGGAATGCCATCGTGAATCAACTCCCACGCCGTCAGCCGCGCTCCCTGCAGAAAGGGCCGCGTCTCATCGGCATAAACATGCAGCCTGTGACCCTGCTCGATTGCTGCGCGAATCACTCCCAGCGCGGTTCCATACCCGCAGGTAGCCAGGGCGCCCGCGTTGCAATGCGTCAGCACGGAGCCGGACTCCGGCAGGAGTTTCGCACCGTTTGCGCCCATTGCCTTGCAGGCGGCGATATCCTCGTCATACATCTGCTGCGCCTCGTGGATGAGCGCCTGCTGAATCCCGGCGATGGAGATGCCGGGCTGGGCAACCAGGCGGCTAAAGAGCGCCCGCATCCTCTCAATGGCCCAGAACAGATTCACGGCCGTGGGCCGCGTGGCAGCCAGCACCTGGGCGATGCGGTTGAAGTCTTCCGTCAGAGCGGGCAGCGTCGTCGCCGGACTCTGTGCCACGCCGAGCGCGACGCCCATGGCGGCGGAGACGCCGATAGCCGGGGCTCCGCGGACGACCATGGTGGTGATTACATCGGCCACCTGCTGGTAACTGGTGGCCAGGACATAGGTTTCTTCCAGAGGCAGGCGTGTCTGGTCGAGGAAGCGAACGCCCTCGCGGGTCCATTCAAGTGTAGGAATCATCGTTTACCAGTTTAGAGCAGGGGATGGGGTTCCGGGAAACGGCTGGGTAGGGCCAGCGCCGGAAAGGGGAAAGTAGAGGGAGGCCAGCGCCCAACGGAAGTGGTTGTTTTGTCATTCCGACAGGAGCGAGACGGAGGGGAGGAATCTGCTTCTGTTCTCCCCGGTATAAAAGCCAGTATTTCTTGGGTTTTCTTGCGATGTAATCGCTTTCCTCTGGACTGAAATTCGACTTCTGCGTACATTGGGCTTTCGGGGTCTCGCGCCCCGACAGAAGGGATGTAATCAGGAAACCGTGAATCTGACCCTCATCGATTGGCTCATCATGCTCCTGTACTTCGTCTTCGTGCTGGGCATCGGCTTTGCCTTGAAGCGCTTCATGAAGACGAGCAAGGACTTCTTTCAGGCTGGCCGTTCGCTGCCTGCCTGGATCTGCGGACTCGCCTTTATCTCCGCCAATCTTGGCGCCCAGGAAGTCATCGGAATGGGCGCGTCGGGTGCCAAATATGGCATCTCGACCAGCCACTTTTACTGGATCGGCGCCATCCCGGCAATGATCTTCGTCGGCGTCTTCATGATGCCGTTTTATTACGGATCCAAGGCGCGGTCGGTGCCCGAGTTCCTGCGGCTGCGCTACGACGATAAGACGCGCATCTTCAACGCCTGCACCTTTGCCGGCATGACGGTTCTCTCCTCGGGAATTTCGATGTACGCCATGGCGCGGCTGATCCAGACTCTGCACGTTTTTGACGGGGTCTTCCTGCGGCTGGGCTGGCCGGTGAGCTGGATCTTCCATTTCGCCATCGTGATCTCCGCGATTATCGTGCTCGGCTACATCTTCCTCGGCGGCCTTACCAGCGCCATCTATAACGAGGTGCTGCAGTTCTTCCTGATCGTGGCAGGATTTTTGCCGCTGGTCTGGGTGGGCATGCGGAACGTGGGCGGATGGAGCGGCCTGAAGGCCACCCTGCCCAGCGCCTACACCCACTCCTGGCAAGGAATGACGCACGCCAATACAAATCCGCTGGGCGTAGAGGTCTTCGGCCTGGCAATGGGCCTTGGCTTCGTGCTCTCCTTCGGCTACTGGTGCACGGACTTTCTGGTGATTCAGACGGCCATGGCTGCCGAGACGGAGGAATCCGCGCGACGGGTGCCGCTGATTGCGGCAATTCCGAAGATGTTCTTCCCCTTCCTGGTGATTCTGCCCGGCCTGATCGCGATCTCTGTCCCAACCACTCATGTGGGTACGACAGCCGCCATGGTACGCTCGGCGGACGGGACGATGGTGAAGGCGGCGGAGGAGGGCAAGGGCCTGATTCCCGCCAAGGTGGACCCGATCAGCGGCAAGGTGATGCGGGATACCTCCGGCAAGGCATTGCTGGACTATGATCTTGCGATTCCAAACATGCTGCTGCACTTCTTTCCGACAGGCATTCTGGGTCTTGGCCTGACGGCGCTGCTGGCCAGCTTCATGTCCGGCATGGCAGGCAATGTGACGGCCTTCAATACGGTCTGGACCTACGACCTGTACCAGGGGTACATCCATAAGGGCGGAACGGATCGCCACTACCTGAACATGGGGAGGTGGGCCACAGTAGGGGGCATCTTACTTTCCATGGGGGCGGCGTATGCGGCGACGTCCTTCAACAACATCATGGACACGCTGCAGCTGGTCTTCTCCTTTGTGAACGCACCGCTGTTCGCTACCTTCCTGCTGGGTATGTTCTGGAAGCGCACTACCGGCAACGGAGCCTTTACCGGGCTGGTGAGCGGCACCTTCGCTGCTGTTCTTCACCATGGGCTCACCATGCCGATCAATGCTCATCCGGGCCTGCATGGCGGCTGGATCACTGTGCTGCACAACTACCCCAGCGACATGGCGATGAACTTCTACGGCGCAATCTGGGCGTTTTCGGTCAACTTTATCGTTACCGTTCTGGTGAGCTTCATGGGTAAGCCAAAGCCGGAGCCGGAGCTGGTGGGGTTGGTCTACTCGCTTACGCCGAAGCCGGCGGAACACCACATGGCCTGGTGGGAACGGCCTTCGACGATTGCCGTTGGCCTCATCGTCATGCTGGTGGCCCTCAACGTGATCTTCAAGTAGCGCCGAAAGGAATAAGCAATGAATCTCGATCTACGTCTTCCCATGGGGCTCATGTTCCTCATCACCGGCGCCATGATGACCGTATTCGGTATCTTCACCTGGGGCAGCACGATCTATCAAAAGTCCATGGGTATGAATATCAACTTCATCTGGGGACTGGTGATGCTGATCTTCGGCCTTACGATGTTCCTGCTGGGCAAGCGCGCCACCAGGTTGGCCAAGCTGGCTCCGCCGGCGCCGATGGACGAATCCCTCAATCGTCGTCCGATGGGACACTAGAGCGGAGTCTATTGAATCTGAACCATCGAACCTGAACCCGATGTAAGGAAACGGCCCGCATGAAGATGGCGGGCCGTTTCGTTTGTCTGCTGCGCCGCTGTCAGGCGCGTATCCGAAAGCGGAAGCGCATATTCTCGCCAAACCACTGGATGTAGTTCGTTCCCCAGGCGTTGTTGTAGAGGCTGTAGTGGACTCCCTTTGAAAGGACTGGCTGCTGATTGGAGAAGCCGATCGGAGATCGCTCGCCCAGCGCGATCACCGGAGCATCGGCCGACTCGATGGATAGCCCGCCACGCTCGTCTTTGTAAGCGATGGCGCCAGAGAGCGCATGCATGTGGCGATTTCCGCTGCTGACGACATCAAAAGGGGAGACTTGCTGCTCCACCTTTTCCATCGACCAGCCTTTCTCCTGCTGCGCCGCTGGAAGAAAGCTCAGCCACAAGGCCTCCGGCATGCGGTTCGAAACCTTGTCGAACCAGGAGAAGTTGATTTCGACAAGAGGCTCGCGATCAGGCAGCAGAATCTCGAGATACATGCGATGGGGCCATGCCACGCGGCCTTCGCGCTCCGCCTCGGCGTCATGAATGTTCAACAGCGAGAGCAGGCGCAGTCCGGCAGGCGTTCGTTCCAGCCAACTGGAGGTCAGCGTCGGGGTCCAGGTCTGGCTCTTCGCGCCGAAGTGATCGATATTCGGTTTCCCGAAATCCTGAAAAGCCCATAACTCGGCGATCTTCAGGTAATTCGCGTGAAAGACATCGTAGTCGGCTTTGGACAGCGTCTGGTAGCTGAAGAGTGCAAGCGGATTGGCCGCGGAGGCCCATTCGCGCCCGCTGGGCTTGTGCTGCAGCAGATGAATCGCACCTGTCCTGGGGTCAAGTCCCACCTTGAAGTGGCGCGATTCGATCGGCTCGCCCGGCTCATGCGGCTTCATGCTTGCAGTGCCGGGTTCGACAGGGCGCAAACCATCCAGCCTTCGTTGTGCTTCCGTGCGCATCTCGTCGGGCATGCTGGCCACGGCCTGCGCCAGGTCGTCCCGCTTCTCTTCCCAGCTATGCGTCACCACTTTGTACTTGGGCGTGTCGAGCATCTCTGCCAGGTCGTGAGGAGTGTAGTGGTCGAAGTCCATCCAGGTCTTGGTGTCGGTGCCCCAGGTGTGCTCCGTCGCGAGCAGCAGACTGCGCAGGATGCGGATGTCGGTTGCATCGCCGGTGCGGAATCTTCCGGCGGCAATCTGTTCCTTTCGCAGGCGGGTGAGTTCAAGGTACTGGGCCATCTTTACCGGATCGCTGGGTACGCCATAAATCCATGTATCGCCGATCTCCTGGGTGACTACCGGCAGCGTATCCCGATAAGGCTGGACGGCGTTGGCCACGTCTGTCAGGCTTGCGGCAGTGATCTTCGCGTTGGGAAACTGCTCGCGGAGCCGCGCGTAGATCTGCCGAATCTCCTCGATGGTGTGCGGGCCGGAGTTATCTCCCCGGACCTCAACGTCAATGGCCAGATCCGTGCCCGGCACCTGCACCACTCCTCCATAACCGTGCCGGTGATACAGCATGACGAGGGAAGCGCCGCTTTTGTCTTTCCACAGAAAGAGCGGCGGAACCTCGGGACCAGTGCTGGCGTGATTCACGCCAATATCCAACAGCTTGACGCCGTGCTCGGCCAGTGGCGCGATGATGCCGCGTGAGTGGCCGGGGACATCCGTCATCTTCGCTCCGGTAGTGGTATGTCCGAAGCGTCGATCCAGCGTTTGCGATAGCCCCAGGGAGCCCGCGATGAGGGAGCGATCCATGATCTCGGTCTGCCAGGTGAAGGGGAGCGCGTGCCATGCGATGTCGCCGGAGGCAACAGCCTTCTCCATCAGCCGGCGCTGTTCGGGCTGGGCCTGTTCAAGGTATTCATAGAGCAGCCACGATCCCGTCGTCCATACATAACGGTCTTCTCCGGAGGCGCGCATCTCCTCGGTCACCTTGAGCGCTTGCGGGTAGTAGACATCGAAATATTTGCGGATGACGTTGGCCTGGGTGTCGATGAATCCCAGATCGAGGTGGCATTTGAAGATGACCAGCACGCGCTTGGTTGCGGCGGGATCGGAGGGTGTCAAAGCACCCAACGCATCCATGCCGTGTGCGCCGTAGGTGGTAATCGCGCCCGTTGCGAGCCCACCTTTAAGAAAATCTCTGCGCTTCATTCTTTCTTCCCTCAACTGTTCCCGACATCGCATCTGCATTTGCCAGCATCGGAAACTGGATTTTTCGCTGTGCTGGAAATGTATCTCGACGCAAGCCGCGATGCAAAAAGGAACCGGGTGCCTCATGGGAGGCCAGAGAGGTTGCCTGGATCGATTTTTTTAGGGTGGCGAAGCCATGAAACAATGCGCAGCCCGGCGGGTTTCTTCGTCCTGCAACGATTCGCACAAGCGGACCCGTTAGACTTACATGTATGAAGCGTCGGGTAATCGAGCATTATGAACTGATTCGTCGTCTTGGCGCAGGCGGTAGCGGCATCGTCTACCTGGCAACCGATCTGCTGCTAATGCGGCCAGTCGTGCTGAAGATTCTGAAGCGCGGCGCCCTGACCCTGGAGCAGATGCGAACCACGGTTCTGCGTGAGGCGAGGCTGGCTTCGGCGATTGAGCATCCGAATGTCTGCGCAATCTACGAGGTCGGAGAGTCCAGCGAAGAAGCCTATATCGTCATGCAGTATGTGCCGGGGCAATCGCTTGACAAGCTCATCGCACAGGGACCGGGAAGCCTGCAACTGGTGCTTTCCGTGGGCATCCAGATTGCCGACGGTCTCAGCGCGGCACACGCGCTTGGCATCTTCCATCGGGATCTGAAGCCTGCCAACGTCATGCTGACCGACGGCGGACTGGTGAAGATCCTCGACTTTGGTCTTGCCCGCCGTATCAATCCTGACGAAGGCGAGTTCGACCCGGCAAAGTCGCGCCGCAAGACAGGGCCCGTCGCAGCGACCTACACGGCACGCGGCGGAACCATTGCCTATATGGCTCCGGAGCAATTTGTTACCGGGCAAAGCAGCGTGCAGAGCGACATCTTCGCGCTCGGCGTGATGCTCTATGAGCTGATCAGCGGACGGCATCCCTTTGCGCGTGCCGATCGGGAGGAGCTTCAGAGCATACGCGCCATCCAGTTTGCGGATCCGCCGCCGCTGGACGAGAATGTGCCGCAGGAATTGAGCAGCGTTATCTTTCGCTGCCTGGAGAAGAATCCCGCGGAGCGCTACTCCTCCGCAGCCGACCTGCGCGAGGCGCTCAAGACGATCATGAAGGCACTGCAGATCGAGACCGGGGTTATCCCTGGAGATGCAGGCGCCAACCTGCCAGTCTCACCGGCAGAGACAGAGAAGCGTGCAACGGGATTCCTCTCCATGCTGGCGGAGCGATTCCGTGAGTCGGCAGACACCAGTTCGAAGCAGAACACGATCCTGGTGCTGCCGTTTGCGAACTTCGGCCCGGGAGAGGTAGCGCCGCTCTATGGTTTTGCGCTGGCAGATTCGATTGCTGCGCGGCTGGCGCGTATTCCGTCGCTCGTGGTCCGGCCATCCAGCGCGTTGATGCCGCTCCCGCTGCAAAAGCTGGATCCGCTTGCGATTGGACAGAAGCTGCTGGTGCAGTATGTGCTCACAGGCAACTTCCTGCGGTCGGAGAAAGGCTTTGATCTGAACTGGCAATTGCTGGATGTGCCCAAGCAGAGCGTACATGCTGGAGGAACGATCAGCGTGCCCTCGTTCGACCTGGTCGCCGTGCAGACGGAGATTTCCAACGAGGTCTTCGCGACGCTGCAGGGCCTCGGGTCCCTGGAGCCGCAGTCCGATAGGGATCGTCAGGTACGCATTGCACCGCTGGCGGAGAATCTTTCCGAGGAGTACCTGCAGGCGCGCGCCATGCTCTCCTCGTTCATGTCCCGCAGCGGCTCGCGCAGCGATCTGGACAAAGCTCGGGAGCTATTCGAGAACGTCGTGGCACAGGACGCGAATTTTGCCCCGGCGTGGAGCGGCCTGGGCATCACGAATCTGCAGTATGTTCGTCATGGCATCGGCGGACAGATGCACGTAATGACGGCACGCCGCGCTTTCGACAAGGCTCTCGAACTGGATCCGGGATCGGTGGAGTCGAATCTCTATCGTGTCTACATGCTGCTCTCCCGCGGCGAGAAGGAGAGCGCCCGTCATGGCATTGAGCACCTGTTGCAGTCAGCGGCAAATGACTGGAATGTCCACCTGGTTGCAGGGATCACGCTGCGCCTGGATGGCATGTATGAAGAGGCGCTTCAGCAGTACAACCGCTCGCTGAAGCTGAATCCCTCGAATGCCCCGGTGATCTATAACCATCGGGCCCGCGTCTACCACTACCAGAACCAGTTGGAGCTCGCCGACGAGGAGTTGCAGAAGGGACTTGCCCTGGAGCCGCGTCATCCGCTGCTGCGTACCTCGCTGGGTTACCAGCAGATGCGAATGGGCAATACCCGCGAGGCGATCAAGATCCTGGAAGAGGTAATCGATGAAGACGACAGCATGCGGATCGCTGTGCCCACGCTGGCGATCTGCTATGTGCAGATCGGCGATCGCGAGCGCGCCGCGATGTTCATCGACGAGGCATCTCTCTCCGCCGCAGAGGCGGACAGCGAGATGGCGTACCGGCTGGCAACTTACTTTGCCGTGGAGGGAGATGAGAGCGAAGCGTTGCACTGGCTGCGGCGCGCGATCTATCTGGGCAATGAGAACTACCCCTGGTTCTCAAGGAATCCGGCATGGAACAGCCTGCATGGGCACTCCGATTTCGAGCGCATCCTGGAGGATCTGAAGAAGTCCTTCCGCCGCAACCAGAAGAACTGGAAGCGCCTGTTGAGCAACGTGCCCGATGGAGCAGAGGGGTAAGCAGAATCGGGCTGACGGATGACGCAGCGGACAGACGTCAGCCTATTTCCTCTGCATTCGGCGCTTGATCTCTTCAGCGGAAACGTCTTCGATGTGCGTCGCCAGATACCAGTTGTGGCCGAAAGGATCGACGACACAGCTCATGCGGTCTCCGTAGGGCTGATCGGTTGGCTTGCGTACTTCCTTGGCTCCCGCCGCCACCGCCTGCGCATGCAGCGCGTCTACATCTTCCACGTAGAGCAGCAGGCCGACGGTGGTGCCCCCATAGTGCCGGGGTCCATAGGCGCCGATCTCCTGATGTTCGTCGGACAGCATCAGGCGGGAGTCGCCGATCTGGATTTCGGCATGAGCGACGCGGCCTTTGTCATCGTGCATGCGGAAGACCTCCTTCGCATGGAAGGCTTTCCCGTAGAACTGAATGGCCTGGTCGGCGCCGTCGATGTACAGGTAAGGAGTGAAGGTGTGGTATCCCGAGGGAATCGCGCTGACTTTGCCGGCAGAGTCTGGGCTCATGGCTTCTCCTCGCTCGCCCTGAATTGGATGCAGGGGAAGGGGAGAGCGTGTTGCCACAAAAAAATAAGGGAGCGCTCTTCGCGCTCCCATCCCCAGCCGGGATCGAATATTTTCAGTTCTGCACTGCTGTAAACGTCATCGGCTCGGTAAGTCCAAAAATGAGCACCGAATCCTTGGGAAGCTGTGCCTGGTGATTCTGCATCAGCATGTGAACCGTGATGATGCCTGCACCGATCGCGCCGCCTACCAGTGCTCCTGTGCCCCCGGCAAACTCTGCGCCAACCACAGCTCCGGCACCTGTTCCCAGGCCATACTCGACGGCATCTTTCTTCAGTTGCGACTTGGTAGTAATGGTGCCTTCGCTGCCCGCTTTCAATCCTCTGCTCTCCGTTTGCAGCACCTCTGCGTGCAGCATGTAACGGGAGCCATCGGGCATCATAACCACGTCGGGACGCAGGCGGATCGTTGGCTTGTTGCGCAGAGTTTTTCCGGCATGCACGGAGACGACGCGGCCACGGACTTCCGATCCCATGGGAATGATGACCTTGCCGGCCTGGGATACGGGAGCCATGACGATCGCGGTGAAGGGATCGCCGACATGCGTCGTTGAGGTGGAGAGAGCCTGCTGCAGTCGAACGCGGAGCAATGTCCCGCTTTCCAGTTCGCCGGGACGTTCAGGCGCCACGTGAACAATGTCTGCATCCGGATTGGTGGAGCGCTCATAGATGCTCGGCTCAAGTGTGGCGGCAGGCGTTGCGGAAGCCACTCTATCTCGCGGAACGTCATTCACGATATCGGCATCGGGATTGACCGCCGGCTTTGCAGGCTGCACCGAGGCGGCAGGCGCAGGCGTAGGTACAGCAGCTGCAGCTACCGGTGCAGGTGCACGCCGGGTCTGCAACACCGGCGTATCCGGAGAAGCCACAATCGTGTCATTGGCAGGTGGCTGGGAGGTGCCCTCGTAGGGGCTAGGCTTGGCATGGTTCTGTGCGCCAGCCGCCTGCGCCAGCAGCGCCACAGCGATCGTGGTGAAAAGAATCGGATTCGAATATCTCTTCATGCATGTACTCCAAAATGTTGGACGTCGAGGAACTGGCTAAGGCGCTATCTCCGGTCGATTCCGTCGAAACACCCCTGATATCCCGCGCTCCTGGGGAGGCAGGGTCCTCCATTCAATCTTAGGGCAGCCTCGGGCAGGGAAGCCGAGGCAGACCGGAGACATTGAGGAGGGGCGCACCAGAAGGGTTAATGCTGAGGATGGTGCCCAATCGCGAAGCCTTTTGCCCGGTGGGGTGTTGGCCCGCCGCCGATGCCCCTGTGACGCGCTTCACAATTCAGCCATCGCCGCTTTGTTAGAATGCCGAAGGACAGCAAAGTATATGGAAGGGGCGCTCCACTGAATAAGCCAGAGAGCTTTATCGAAACCATTGGCGGCGTTGCCGGTGACTTCATTTCCGTGGATCGCCGTCCCAAACTAAAAGACCGTTTACGGCACAAGATTTTGAGGAGTGATATGACAGAGATTGCAGCAATTCGAGCACGGGAAATTCTTGATTCGCGTGGAAATCCGACGGTTGAGGCGGAAGTGGTTCTGGCTGATGGCGCAATGGGGCGCGCGGCGGTTCCCAGCGGCGCTTCCACCGGTGAGCATGAGGCAGTGGAGCTCCGAGATGGCGACAAGTCCCACTACCTCGGCAAAGGCGTTCTGCAGGCTGTAGAGAACGTCGAAAGCATTCTGGCACCGGAATTGATGGGGATGGATGCGGCGAATCAGCGTCTGCTGGACGCGACGATGATCTCCATCGATGGCACGCCCAACAAGGGCCGTCTCGGCGCGAATGCCATTCTCGCGGTCTCGATGGCGGCTGCCCGCGCCACGGCAACCGCTCTGCAAATGCCGCTCTATCGCTACCTTGGCGGCGTCAACGCGTGCATCCTGCCCACCCCGATGATGAATGTGCTGAATGGTGGCGCGCATGCCGACAACAACGTCGATTTTCAGGAATTTATGGTCATGCCGGTGGGCGCCGAAACCTTTGCGGAAGCGCTGCGCTGGGGTGCGGAGACCTTCCACACGCTGAAGGGCGTTTTGAAGAAGCGCGGCTACAACACGGCAGTCGGCGACGAGGGCGGCTTTGCTCCCTCTTTAAAGTCCAACGTGGAAGCGATTGAGGTGCTGCTGGAAGCGATCACTCTCGCCGGATACAAGCCAGGCGAGCAGATCGCGATTGCTCTCGATCCGGCATCCAGCGAGTTCTACGTCAAGGAGACCGGTAAGTACGTCTTCAAGAAGTCGGATAAGACCGAGCTTTCGAGCGAAGAGATGGCGCGCTACTGGGAGAATTGGACCCGGCAGTACCCGATCGTCTCGATCGAAGACGGCCTGGCGGAAGACGACTGGGAAGGCTGGAAGATTCTCACCGACCTGGTGGGGGACAAGGTCCAGTTGGTGGGAGACGATCTGTTCGTCACCAACACGGAACGCCTGCAGCGCGGCATCGAAGAGGGCGTGGCGAACGCGATCCTCATCAAGGTCAACCAGATCGGTACGGTTAGTGAGACGCTGGATGCGATCGAGCTGGGCCGCCGCTACGGCTATGCTTCCATCATCTCCCACCGTTCGGGAGAGACGGAAGACACCTTCATTGCCGATCTGGCAGTGGCCACCGGAGCAGGGCAGATCAAGACCGGCTCGGCGTCACGCACGGATCGCGTTGCAAAGTACAACCAGTTGCTGCGCATCGAAGAAGAGCTTGGCCAGTCGGCGGAGTTCCTCGGTCGCGATTCCGTCAACTGCGACGAGTAGTATCTGCACAAAACAGGCAAAGCGGCGCGGAGAGCCCTCTCTCCACGCCGCTTTGCTGTTTTTGGAACAGGAGAAGAGTGCGTCCAGCCAGGAGACCGGCCTTTTCAGCGGTCCATCTTTATTAGCGGGCCTCGCGGTCGATTCCACGTCCCGCTGGCCAGGTGCGCAGGAAAGGCCGCCCGCCGACATACACTACCCTAGAGTAGATCGAAAGAGTGGTCGAAAGAGTCTCGCAAAAGAGTCGTTCGAAAGAGTTGTTCAAGGCCGGAGGGAGTTCCCATGAAGAGATTTTGTATCGTGGCATCTTGCGTCATCCTTTTCGCCACTGCAATGCATGCGCAGCAACCGTCGGCTGCGGCCAGCCAGTCTGCGGAGGCCACTTCGCCGGCTCATCCCATCACGCTGGAACAGACGCGGGAGATCTTCAACCTTGTGGGAACGCAGACCATGCTTCGCAGTCTGGCTCATGAGGCGTTGGTGATGCAGCGTGCCAGCGCTCCGCCGTGGATTCCGGAATCCATTTGGAAAGAGCTGGAAGAGAACCTGGTGAAGATTGATTTTCCAGCCCTGCTCTATCCCACATACGCCAGGCATCTTTCCCAGGAGGACGCCACCAAGGCCATCGCATTCTATCGGACACCGGAAGGGCAGCATTTTCTTGAGGCCACGCCCGTCGTGATGACGGAGGCCGCCAGGATCGGCCAGCAGCAGGGCGCACGCGTCGCTCAGGAGGTCTTTGCCAGTCATCAGCAGGAACTGTTGGATGCAAAGGCAGCCTATGACACGCAGCGGAAGAAGGACCTGGAGGAGATGACTCACCCGGCCCCGCCGGCGACGAACGCGAAGCCGTCCGCCCAACCGCATTAGCACTGCACTGGTCATGATGCATGGCACTGGTCGTGATGGGTGCCACAGGATACCTCCCCTGCGCGGTAGTAAGCTAAAGAGAGACCTTGCAAGCTCAAAAAACAGGCACCTGCCGCCCAAAACTTTGCAGTCGATTGAGGAAAATTACACGTGTCGATTCGGAAAAGACCGCTCATTCTTACCATCCTTGACGGATGGGGCTACAGTCCAGCAACCAAAGGGAATGCCATCGCGCAGGCGCGCAAGCCAACCTATGACAAGCTGCTCACCGATTTCCCGAATACGCTGATCCAGGCGTCCGACCACTTTGTGGGCCTGCCCGATGGGCAGATGGGGAATAGCGAAGTAGGCCACCTGAACATCGGGGCCGGCCGCATTGTGCAGATGGACATTACGCGGATCGATGCGCTGATTGCGTCGGAAGAGATCTTTAGCCATCCGGCGATCGTGGCGGCGATGAAGCGCGCCCGCGAAGGGCATCAGCTTCACCTGTTCGGACTGCTCTCCGACGGGGGCGTTCATTCGCAGCAGGAGCACTTGTATGCGCTTCTGAGAGTCGCCAAGAAGCTTGGTGTGGAGAAGGTTTTTGTGCACGCCTTCCTCGATGGCCGCGATACCTCGCCGACCAGCGGAGCAGGATACATTGCAGCCCTCGAGCAGAAGATGCGCGAGTATGGTGTGGGCAAGATCGCAAGCGTCTCGGGGCGCTACTACGCCATGGACCGCGACAAGCGCTGGGAGCGGGAGTTGAAGGCCTTCGACGCGATGGTAAAGGGCAAGGCCGAGGGCGGGGAATACACCGATCCTGCAGCGCACTTGAAAGAGCTGTACAACAATGGAATTACCGACGAGTTTGTGGTTCCCTATGTCGTCGTGGACACCCACGGGCACCCCGTCGGAGTCATTCGCGATGAGGATGTCTGCATCAACTTCAATTTCCGCGCAGACCGGGCACGTCAGATTACCCGGGTGCTGGCTCGTAATAGCGGGCTGAATAAAAACGGGGGCCGCGATCTGCCCGGCGCGGAAGAACTGGACGCGACGATTCCGCGGTCGATTACGCCGAAGGATCTCTACTACCTGTGCATGACGCAATACGACAAGTTGTATGAGCTCCCCGTCGTCATCCCGCCGGAGTCCATGGAGAACATCCTGGCGAATGTGCTGGCGCAGGCGAACCTGCGGAATCTGCGCGTCGCGGAGACGGAGAAGTTCGCTCACGTCACCTACTTCTTCAACGGCGGCATTGAGACTCCATTCCCGGGAGAAGAGCGTGCCCTGATTCCGTCGCTAAAGGTGGCCACTTATGACCTCGCACCGGAGATGAAGGCAGAGGCAATCGCCGATACCGTGATCAAGGCCATCAACGACACGGCATTTGATCTGGTTGTGGTGAACTTTGCAAATGCAGACATGGTGGGACACTCGGGCAAGATCGAACCGACGATCCGCGCCATCGAGACGATTGATAGCCAGCTCGGCCGGATCTATCGGGAGCTGAAGCAGAAGGGCGGCTCCATGATCATCACTGCTGATCACGGCAACTCCGAGCAGATGATCGATCCCGTAACCGGAGGTCCGCACACAGCTCACACCACCAATCCGGTGCCGTTGATCCTGATCAGCGAAGCGGCAAAGACCATCGGTCTGCGAACGGATGGCTCTCTGCGCGACATCTCTCCGACGCTGCTGGCCATGCTCGATCTGCATCTGCCCAAGCAGATGACGGGTGGCGATCTGAGGCAGATACTGACCAAGGCGTAAGGCACCAACGTCAAAGGCCCTCATCCTGGCTGGGATGAGGGCCTCTTCTATTCGCGGATCAGAAACGAACGGTGTGGCGTGGATACCAGATAACCTGGGCTGTTGTCGCGAAGTTGTTCTGGGTGCCGGTGGAGAGAAAAGGTGCCTTCCACTGCTCGTATTGCACCGAGGCATGCACCTCTACATCCGGCTTGATGCGTTTGACCATGGCGAGCGAAACATTATTCTGCGTGGTTCCAAGTGGCACGAAATCCTTGGGCGCCTTGACCCGCCGGTAGGAGAGTTGGATGGACTCATTCGGGCTCAGATGGTAGGTGAGCCACGCCTGACCCCCTTTGGATTCGCGCCCGATCCAATCCCCGAACATCATGCCCTTGTTGGTATACCCGTGGCGCTGCACATTCTCCCAATACAGAAATTTGCCGCCGGTGGTGGACTGGCTGACAGGGTCGGTTGAGACTCCTTCCACACGCAAATCCAACTGGTGCAGACGGGGGAACTTGGCGAGATAAATTCCGGGCCGGACACCGGAGCGCCGTGGCGCGCTGATGGGGCTGACGTCGTCGTGGACTTCGGAGTCGGTGTACAGCGTCACCCAATCGCGAAGATACGGAAGCCTGTAGCTGAAGTCGAAACTACCAAAGCGCGCCCCAGGATCGTTGCGTGAATTCTTCTCCGCTACGCTTACGTTCTGGAAGCTGAAGAAGCTCTTAAAGAAACTGTGGAGAGTGATGGGAACATGTCCCTTGCCGCCCCAGATGACGGTGCGCTCAAAGCCGAATTCGAGGTTTCGCGTGGGCTTGAAGCTGATCTTCTCGGCGTGCATCCAGGGATCGTTGGGGTAGGTATGGCCCTTCAGGCTGCCGATGAGGAAGTCATAGCGAAACGGCCCCGTGATGCGCGAGAGTCCCGGAACATAGACAGGCTCGGTGCGGTTGATGCGAAATGCGTAGATGTTCTCCGCATTGTTGCTGTAAGCCATGCTGCCGCCCTGCGCAGGGCCCATCCACGCATCGCTTTTGCCAAAGGAGACCTCATTGTGCAGGATGCTCGCCGAAAGGTTCGCCTCCACGATGCGGAAGACGTTGGCATCCGCGATCGGGCCAGTGGGCAGGGTGGCCTGTGCCGGACCGAAGGGAACCTGGTCAATGGCCGAGAGCGCCTCGGATACCTGGGACGAGTAGCCAGCCGCAGAGGGAGCATGTTGATATTCCCCACGCACGTAGAGGGAGAACCGCCCCGCGGCTTCCGTCGCCGCACTGAATCCAGTGACGTTGTTCAGCCCTTCCCGATTGGGCCTGCCGTAATCGTTGATGAAGGTCTGGCCGGCGTGGAAGCTGTCGTTGAGCGGCGTGCCCGAAACGCCCTGGATCCGTGTATACACGGATTCAAGCTGCGCCCATCCCACGGTGTTGTCCGTGGCCTCCGGATCTCTCATCAGCTCGCGGCGAACGGCCGCATAGATCTCACGCGCCTCCTCGTTGTTTTCACCATCGTCGAGTTTGTCCGCGGTTTCGCGCAGGATATTCCTCGTGCTCTCCCGCGTCCACGGGCGCAGGCCGATAAAGGCCGAATCTGCATAGCCAAGAGAGAAGAGGCGAAGGACAGCAGGATAGATCCAGCTATCGACAGGGATATAAGGCGACCCCATCTGGTAAAGGTCAGGAATGGGCTCGATGGGCTGGAGTGTCTGCGAGTGGGATGGCGCCACGGGGATGTGGGATCCCAAAGGCCCTTGCGCCGCCAGCGGGACGCTCGAAGCGGTACCGGCGGACTCCTGGGAAAACATACATGCGGCGGGCAGAAAAAGAGCTCCCGCCATCAGTGGCATTGCAAAAGAAAGCAGCTTCACGCCTACCTCAGTGTTCAAGAACCCGAAAGCTCGGGAAATAAATCAAACCGTTGCACGTGGAGAACCCGCCAGAAGGGAAGGGGATTCGAAGATTCTTAGATTCAGATTCAATCCCCTTCTTGTCGTCTATATCGGCGTTTAGCGGGAAAGGCCTATCTTGGGATACCACGTAATCTGCAGGTTCCCGGATACGTCGCTCTGTTTGCCCGTATGCAGCAGCGGAATCCACCAGCGCTCATACTGCACGCTGGTATTCAATTCGATATTCCGCGACAGACGCTTAACCAGCTTCACGCTGAAGTCTGTCTGCGATCCTCCGCCCGCCCACAGACGGGTGTCGATCTTGGAGTCGCGATACTGCGCCTGCACCTGTTCCCGTGGGGAGAGCCAGTAGGTGAGCCAGCCCTGATATCCGGTGCTGTCGCGTCCGATCCAGTCGGCAACCAGAAAGCCCTTATTGGTATACCCATCTTTGTAGGCATGGTTGGTGTAGGTGATGCCGGCACTATGCGCCTGGTTCGAATAGGGAGCTTCAAAGCGGAGATCGAACCTGGGAGCGCCTGGAAGGTGCGAGATGTAAATGCCCGGTCTCCACGAAGATCGGCGGAAGTTGGCCAGCGGCGATGGGTCATCATCGCAAATGGAGTCGGTATAGATGGTCACGCTCTTGCGCAGGAATGGCAGCCGCCAGCGAAAATCAAATCCACCGCGACGGTCGCCAACGTCGTAGGCTCTCTCTCCCGCGTTCGGCTGATCGCCTACGCTGGTAAAGCTGTTCCAGAAGTTTCCAAAGGTGAGCGGGTGATACCCCTTGCCGGCAAACTCGTCTGTCCGCGAGAAGCCGAACTCAAGATCCTTGGTAGGGTGAATGCTCACCTTATTGCCAAATACCCAGGGATTGTTAGGACTGCGGTGTCCCTTGAAATCGCCGAAGAAGTTGTCGGTACGAATCGTTCCAATGATGCGCGACAAGAATGGAATGTAGAGCGGTTCGACACGATTGATGCGCAGCATATAGATGGGCTCGGCGTTGTTGCTGTACAGCATCGCACCGCCTTGAGCCGGGCCCCACCACATATCACTCTTGCCAACGGAGATTTCGGTTCCCCATACGTGATATCCGAGATAGGCGTTGAGAATGCGGAAGTTGTCACGCGTCCCCGTGGCAAAGGAGTTGGGCACACCAATGTTGGAGTCCGCGATGGAGGTCACTGACTGCACACTCAGCGGCTCGGCGGCCAGGCCGGGAGCGTGCTGATACTCGCCGCGAACATACAGGGTGAACCTGCCGGCTTCCGCCCGCGCGCTGCCGCCCAGTTGCAGGTTGAAGCCGTCCGCATAGGGCCTTCCATAGTTGTTGATGATCGTCTGCCCAAAGTGGAAGCTATCGGTCAACGGCTGGCCGCCAATCTGCAGCAGGTTGCCGTAAACCGATTCAACGTGAGCATTCACCTGGGGAGCGCGGAGGTCGGTTAGCAATTCGCTCTGCAGGGAACTGAAGAGCTCCCGCGCAACCGTGTCTTGCGGGTTGTCATCCAGCTTCGTTTCTGTGATCTCCAGCATGTGGGCCACGTTTAAACGCGTCCACGGCCGTTCTCCGAAGAATGCCGTATCGATGTATCCCAGCCCCGCAAGACGGTCCAGAGCTGGATACATCCAGCTATCCATGGGGATATAGGTCGATCCTGCAGAACTGATATGGCGAACAGGGTCGCTCGGCTTGTACACCTTGGGCAGCGGGGGATTCTCTTTCGCTCCAGCAGATTTGGGGCTGCCTGACGGTTGGGGGGTGCTTGGAGCTTCAGGGGTGACCGCCGGGCTGCTGGGGGCCGTCTGTGGGGCCGTCTGTGGGGTCGTCTCCTGCTGCTCCGTTGCCGGAGCCGGGGGAGCGCCCTCAGGTAGCTTCGGGTTCACCTCAACCTCGCCGGGATCGTCCGACCTGGGGGTGTTTTGCGTCTCACTCTGGGGCTGCGCAGCAGGAGTGCTTTGCTGAAAAGGCATCGCGGCAACCGGAGATAATTCGCTCTCAAGCGGAAGCGCCATTGCCGCCGGAACCACAGAAACACACGTCACCACAAAACTGGCCAAACAAAGAAATCTCACTTGCACCTCAAGACTGGTTCTTCTGTTTACGCCTGCTCCAATGGCAGCACGTTTTCAGCAATGAATATAGTTAAATGGTCACAGGCAGAATCGTTCAGAGGTTACTCCACGCTTACTCCAACCTACTGAAAGCGTACTCCGGGGTCAAACGATGGGCATGGGAGCCGGTCAGCTCGCGATCCCATCATCCGGGAAAAGCGCCATTGCTGTTGGACGCAGCAGATGCTTCCAACTCTGCTGTTCCACATGGCTCCCCACGCGGTCCGGCTCGATTGCCCAGACTGCTGGAGCACGGTTTACCGGATCACGGCCTCTTCAACAATTCTCTCTGAAAGTTTTCGAGAGCCGTCTGCTTTCGCCTTTCGCTGAAAAGTCCCTTGCGTGTCAGGTAGTCCTCCATCAGGCGTAGAGGATCGACCAGTGGCCAGGAGGGCCTGCAATCGATCAGCGTCGGTCCACCGCCCTGGCGAGCCCGCGTAATCGCCTCAAAGGCCACTCTGTATACGGCGACCACGTCATTGCCATCCACCGGAATGCCGGGAAAGCCAGATTTCTCCGCCTGGCGGCTGACGTCGGGTGCGCCGGACTGCCGCTTGCCCGGCGCGGGATCGGCTGCGAGATCCTGCTGCGCGACGAAGACCATGGGCAGGTGGTGGCGGCCGGCGAAATCCAGCGTCCTGTCCCAGGCTTTGATCGCTGCGGGTCCCTTTCCAGAAAAGACGACGACGATATCGCTGCGATGCAGTCTCTTGCTCTCAAGAGCGGCATGGGTGGCAGCCTTCATCTGCGCTGCGATGGTCGCAGGCCGCGTCCGGCCGTTCTGCGAGCCATTACCGGATGCTGCCGGGCCGACGAATGGCGCAAGAATCGCCGCGGGTGGAATGCCCTGGATCAGGCTCGTGCTGCGATCGAGATTCGCCGGAGCAATCGTGTCCGTTGGGAGCAGATCGACTGCTACGCCAACGACTGTAGCCTCGTGTCCCACGGTTGAGTTACCGTTGCGCGCACTCCTCGGCAGCAGCTGGGCTGCCTGCTCCTCCATTACCCGGCATTGGAGCATCGCTGTGTAGATCTGCCTCAGCTTGTTATCGCTGATGAGCGAGAAGCCATTCTTCGCCGCCGTTGCAGCAGGCTTTTTCTGAACCCTGGTTGTACCGCTTGTAGCCATCTGTGCAGAGACCCTCGGGTGGATTGTAAATGGAGGGGCGTCGCTCCATCGCAAGCGGTTGTGGCGTTCCGCGGTCGGTGGGCTATTGCCTGCAAATGTGTGCACGTGGGATTTGCACAAAAGTGTGAAAAAGCTTGTGCAAAGCTCGGTACAAACGCTGGGAAATCCACGAGCCATGCGGCTCCGGAACACTCTGCACCAAAAATGGTGCAGTGATGGAAAGACCTTTTAGGTAGAGTAGTCCGCGTTGATGTGGACGTACTCGGTCGTGAGGTCCGTCGTCCAGAATCGGCAGCGTCCCGCGCCGATACCCAGCGAGAGGCGGATCCGGTATTCGCGCTGCATCAGGTATTTGTGTGCGGCGGCTTCATCGAAGCGTGGCGAGCGTCCGCCATCGCGGCAGATCTCCAGATCGCCAAACCAGACGTCGATCTTCGCCGGATCGATGGCCACGCCAGAGGCTCCAGCGGCGGAGAGCAGGCGACCCCAGTTGGGGTCACATCCCGCCCAGGCTGTCTTGACGAGCGGGGAGTGGGCAATGGCCTTGGCCACGGTGAGCGCGTCGGCGTCGCTGGGGGCGCCATCGATCTCCAACTCCACCATATGCGTGATGCCTTCGCCATCGGAGACAACCTGCTTGGCCAACGAGGTGCAGACCTGCGTCAACGCCTGCTGGAACGCGGGCGCGGAGGCAGCATCGATGGCGGCTCCGCTTGCACCCGAGGCCAGGAGCAGAACCGTGTCATTGGTGGAGGTGTCCCCATCCACCGAGATGCAGTTGAAGCTGACCTTGACCGCTGCCTGCAGAAAGGTGTCGAGGGCGGCGGGTTCCACCTGGGCATCCGTCAGGATATACACCAGCATGGTGGCGTGCGGGATGAGCTGAGGCCCGATCATGCCTGAGCCTTTTCCTACGGCCACGATGCGGACTTTCTTGCCGCCGACATCGAGGGTAGCTGCGGCGACTTTCTCACGGGTATCCGTGGTCATAATGGCCAGGGCGAGCTGGTGCAGATGCTCGGCGCTGCTTCCCATATCCGCCTGGAGCTTCGGCAGGGCCGCCACCAGCTTCTCCGCGGGCAGCGGCACGCCAATAATCCCGGTTGAGGAAGGGAAGACCTCATAGTCCTGGCAGCCGAAGGTTTCGGCAGCGGCTCCGCAGACACGCTTGGCTGCATCCAGACCCGCCTCGCCGGTGGCGCAATTCGCGTTGCCCGCATTGATCGCCACTACCCGTATGTGGCCCGCTGTTCGGCTCAGGTGGATCTTATCCACGATCAGGGGCGCGGCGATGACCCGGTTCGCGGTAAACATGGCTGCGGCGCTGGCACGCTCGGGGGCTACGATGCAGGCAAAATCCGAGCGGCCACTGGCCTTCAGGCCGGCCCTCACGGCAGAAAAGAGAAAACCGCCCGGTACGGCGTCGTCGGAGAGAAAAGTTGTCGAGTTCATGGTGAGCCCTTTTACTCTATCAAGTTGCTGGTGTTCGAGGAGAAACCTGTTGGCTCATGTACCAGAAGCTGCAACCGATTTTCTGCGTTTCCGAAACGTCAACGTCGCCCGTGGCGAATCCATCGTCCTGCACGACATCAATCTGAACATTGCAGCGGGGGAGCACGTCGCGATTCTGGGGCCGAACGGCTGTGGCAAATCCACCCTGATCAAGACGATCGCCTGTGAGTGCTATCCGATTGTCCGGCCCGGCATGCAGGTCAACATCTACGGGCGGGAGCGATGGGATCTGACCGAGCTGCGCAAGCATCTTGGGGTGGTCCAGTCCGGCCTGCCCGGCGTGCAGACCCAGAGGACCACCGGCCTCGATGCTGTGATTGCAGGCTTCTTTTCTGCGTCCACTTTATGGCCGAACCTTAAAGTGATGGATGAGATGAAGATGAGGGCGCATGAGGCCCTGGAGAGGCTGACATCGGAGTATCTTGCTGCCAAACTGGTGGGGAAGATGTCGAGCGGCGAGAAGCGGCGCATCCTGATTGCGAGAGCCCTGGTCCATCGGCCTCGGACTCTGCTGCTCGACGAGCCATCGAATGAGCTGGATCTGGCAGCCCAGCGGGAGCTGCGCGAGATGCTGCGGCGCCTTGCCCGGGAGGGAACCGGAATCCTGATGGTGACGCACCACCTGCCGGACATTATCCCCGAGATGGAACGGGTGCTGCTGATGAAGGAGGGCCGTATCGCCGGCGATGGCTCCAAGAGGTCGATGTTGACTCCGGCTTCCTTGCAGATGCTCTTCGGCGTACCTGTGGATGTAGCCGAGCGGGATGGCTTTTTTTATTCCTGGTAAAGGGAGTTTTTACCCCGTGGATAGGGCGGTTGACGGGCGCGCCCTCCCGGCCTAATCTGCAGGTACACGGGAAAGGAGGATGATCCAGCCTATGAAGATTGAACCAAGTTGTTGCAGGAATCAACGTGAGGTGACTGAGGCTTAGGGCTCTGCGCTCTAGACCTGGCGAAACCGCAATCCACTCGCCGAGGCCCACTTTCAATCCCGTACTCCCGGGATTTGAAGGCGCGGATGCCTCAGGTCAAACCCAACAGTTCACCGGTGATGGGCTCGCCGCCAGAGATGGCAGCGAGCCCATCACTTTTATGACTCCAAGTTTGCCATTGGACGCTCAAGGGAGTGGAAGTATTGGAGAGAAAATCGTCTCCGTCGATTTTCTCGTTTGTCATGCCGCGTACATCCGGTCTTACAATAGCGGTATGGAACCCCTCGTTATTGCAGGAAGAGCTTTTCAATCCCGTCTGATTGTCGGAACCGGAAAGTACAAGGATGGCCCGGAGACTCAGGCCGCCATTGAAGCTTCGGGAGCCGAGATGGTCACTGTGGCCGTCCGCCGCGTCAACCTGGATCGCTCCAAGGAATCCTTGCTGGACTACATCGATCCCAAGCGCTATTTCCTGCTACCGAATACAGCCGGGTGTTATACCGCCGATGAGGCGATCCGCGCTGCGCGGCTGGGCCGGGAAGTTGGGCTCTCGGACTGGGTCAAGATCGAGGTCATTGGAGATCAGGCGACGCTCTATCCCGATGTTCAAGCAACGCTGGAAGCTACTCGGGTACTGGTAAAGGAAGGCTTTACAGTTCTTCCGTATACTACTGATGATATTGTGTTTGCGAAACGGCTGATCGATGCCGGAGCGGCTGCTGTCATGCCTCTCGGGGCGCCGATCGGCAGTGGAATGGGGATTCAGAATACGGCAACCTTGCGCATTCTCCGCGAGTTGATAACCGAGGTTCCGCTGATCGTAGATGCCGGGGTGGGTACTGCTTCCGATGCGGCGCTTGCGATGGAGCTGGGAGCCGATGCGGTGCTGATGAACTCCGGAATTGCGCACGCCGCCAAGCCGGTGCTGATGGCGGAGGCGATGATGCACGCCGTGCTCGCTGGTCGTGAGGCATACCTGGCCGGACGCATGGCGCGCAAGCTGTATGCCACGGCAAGTTCGCCGCTTGAAGGCGTGTCCCGATAAGGGCGAGCATCGACCTTACACGTGGGTGGACCGCGAGGAACACTCCTCCACCCGCGGATGCTGCGGTACACTCATCGTTAAATGCGTGTCTTCGGGATTGATTGCGGAACCGAATGTACCGGTTACGGCGTTGTAGAGTGGAACGACGCCTTGCGAGAGCCGCGCTTGGTTGCTCGCACTCTCGGCGGCATTCGCCTGCCCAAAAGCCAGACCATGCCGCAACGATTGGCGCTGGTGTATGCCGAATTGACATCGCTGCTGCAGGTCTACCAGCCGGATGTTGTGGCGATTGAAGAGGTCTTCTACTCCGTCAACGCCAAATCCGCCTTGAAGCTGGGCCAGATCCGCGGAGTGGCGCTGCTGGCCGCGGCGATGCAGAACCTGCCGGTCGCCGAGTATGCACCGCTGAAAATCAAGTCCTCCGTTGTCGGTTATGGGCTGGCCAAGAAGGAACAGGTTCAGTTCATGGTGGCGCGTCTGCTATCCCTGGATTGCACTCCGGAACCAGCCGACGCCGCCGACGCGCTGGCCATTGCGATCACTCACATCCACACGGCTCAGACACTTGGTTTGCAAGGAGCTCGCTGAAGCATGCGTGCAATTTATGGGGTTCTTTTTGCGTTCGCCCTCTCCGTGGCGGCCCCGTCCCAGGAGACTACTCAGGTCGCTTCCCGCGGGGCAGTCATCACCTACGCCTATGAGAACGCCAATCTGGTGCCACCTCGCTACCTCTTGAGTGTTCGCGAAGATGGCACCGGCACGTATGAGTCGCCGGATGGCATCGTGACCGGCGCCGCAGCGGGCCATGGCAAACCCTTCAAGCAGGAGATCACCATATCCCCGGCAACGCTGCATATGATGTTTTCTGTAGCACGTGAGCACAAACTCTTCAACGTGGGCTGTGAGGCCACGGGTGTGGGGAGGATTGCGTTCCAGGGAAAGAAGGTCCTCGGGTACGAGGGTACGGACGGCAAAGGATCCTGCACTTTTAACTATTCAAAGATTAAGCAAATTCAGCAACTTAGCGATACTTTGCAATCTATCGCTTCAGCTCTTGAGATCGGCCACCACCTGGAAGTGGACCACCAATACGACCGCCTGAGCCTGGACGCTGACCTTGCGTCGCTGGCTGAAAGCGTATCGCTGGGCCGCGCTCTTGAATTACAGAATATCCGCACCACTCTGCAGGAGATCGCCTCCGATCCGGGCGTCCTGAATCGCGCCCGTCAGCGGGCTACGGTTCTGTTAAATGGCGGCCAGCACTAATATCACGGGGTCGCCCATCCCACCTTTCGCCCAGCACATATGGATTTTCCCCTGCGGTCAGAAGACTGCGGAACGAATGCCGGCACTTCGGGTCTAATATAGCCAGGGATCGGTAAAGGCCCTGAAATGGAGGTGCTCCTCGTGAGGCACCCAAAGTTCCTGAAGCTTCTTTGCTCGCATTCTTACCTCGGCCGTGGTTCTCATGCATCCGAATCATTCCTGACGTTTTTGCCGGCTGTCGTGCTGCTGGTGCTCCTCTCGCTTAGCGGGTACGCATCCGCGGGTCCGCGCAAATCCGAGCGCCAGCCCCATATGGCACGCTTGAGCCATGTGGATGGGAGCGTGCAGGTTTTGCGGGGCGATCAGACGGAATTCGAGCAGGCAGTCCCGAATATGCCGCTGGTGGAAGGCTCCCGTCTGCAGACCGGGCAGGATGGTCGTGCCGAGGTTCAGTTTGACAATGGAAGCATCGCCCGGATCACGCCGAACAGTTCTATGAGCCTGAATCAGATTGAGCGCGGGCTGGAGGGGGCGTCGGTCACGCAGGTAGAACTGCTGTCGGGCTTGGGCTACTTTGAGCTGCGCTCGCGGGGCGGCGAGAATTCGCTTCTCTACTCCTCTTACACCATTACTCCGGTGGAAAGCTCGGCCACGATCCGGATGGACGCGGATGCCAAGCCGGCGGAGCTGGGTGTGCTGGATGGAAATGTCCACATAACTGGCGGCACTTCGCTCTCCGTCGATGTTCATGCCGAGGAGACGATTCGTTTCGACCCGGTGGATCCAGCCCGCTACTTCCTGGTGCAGGGAGTCCCTCCTCAATCCTGGGATCAATGGAACAGCGACCGGGACCAGGCACTCGACCAGCAGGCGATGAAGCGGACGGAAGCAAACGCCGCGATGGGGAACTCCTATAGTCCTGGCTGGGACGATCTCGACCAATATGGGGGCTGGTACTCGGTCCCTGGGTACGGAAATGTCTGGTCTCCCTATGGAGCGGGTCCTGGCTGGGATCCTTATGGATCAGGGTACTGGGGCTACTATCCGGGCTCAGGATACATGTGGATCTCGGGATACTCGTGGGGGTGGTTGCCCTATCGCTGCGGCAACTGGAACTACTTCGACATGTTTGGCTGGGGCTGGATGCCGAACAACTGCGGCCTTGGGTGGTACCCGGGAAGTGTCGTGATCGTCAACGGACCGCAGGGCTATCATCCGCCGCCGCGTCCGCACCCGTCTCGCGCGGTCGCCTCCAACGGCTCGGGACCGGCGAATCGGTTCATCCGCGTGAATCGGGGACCGCAGGCGACTTTGATCGCGCCGGAGCAACCGGACAAGTCGCAGCAGCATGCGAGGGTCATCAATGGTGTCGTAATCCATCCCTTGCAGCCACAGCCTCGGTTGCAGTCTCCAAAGGTAGAAACCGGGCTTCGTCCTTCAAGTCCCACCGGAGCGACGCCAGGTCCGACCGCACCTGTGCAGCCTCGCCCCGTCGGGTCGAGTACACGCGCGCCTTATAACCCTGCCCAGAGTGGAGCTTCGACAGCAACTACGCCGAGGAGTGGTGCCCAGAGTTCTCCCGGAATGACGCCGGTGCCATCGCCGCGGACTGTGACGCCCATGCCATCCAGACCGTCGGTTGTCGCTCCTGCGCCTCCGCCGAGAGCCATTACGCCGGCTCCGAGACCGAGTCCTCCGCCGTCATACTCGGCGCCGCGCTACTCGCCACCACCGCCTCCGCCGGTGCATTTCTCCCCACCGCCTCCTATGGCTGCTCCGCCGTCAGCAGGACGAGTCGGTTTGGGCCCCAGATAAGCAGTCAACAAGGACAGAAGGGGCCATCGGATTCGATGGCCCTTTCCTTTTGCCGTACGGCTGAATCATTGCTTGTAGAGCGTGAGATGCAGGCGGGCCAGAGTCTCAAGCGATAGCGCCTCTGCCCGCGCATGGGGATCGATCCCGCTCTCCGCGAGAGCCTTCCGGATGGTCTCCGCATCATAGCCAACAGCCTTCAGATTATTTGCCAGGGTCTTGCGCTTCTGCGCGAAGCACTGGCGCAGCAGCGGCAGGAACTCATCGGCCTTGACCCCCAGCTCCGCAAAGCGAGGCCGGATGCTCATGCGGAAGACCGTGGAGTACACATCCGGTGGAGGCGCGAAGGCATCCGGAGGCAGAGTGAAGAGCTTCTCGACGCGTGCATACAACTGCGTCGTGGTCGAGAGCAGGCCGTAGTCCCGAGTGCCGGGGAAAGCGGCGACGCGATCCGCGACCTCGCGCTGCACCATGAGTACCGCTCGTGACAGAACCTCTGCCTGGTCAAAGAGGCGTAGCAGGATATCCGAGGTGATGTAGTACGGCAGGTTGCCGACGATCATCAGTTTTTCATCTGGCGCGCGGAGAAGAGAGGCAAGTTCGAGCGTGAGGATATCGTGCTGCACGATTTCCACCGATGGCCGATCCGCGAAGTCTTCCCGCAGTTTCGCTGCGAGGGTAGGATCAAGCTCCACCGCGACCAGCTTAGCGGCTCGTGCAGCGAGGTGATGCGTAATCGCGCCTCGTCCAGGGCCGATTTCGACAACAGTCTGTTGTGAAATGTCTCCCAGTGCATCTGCGATGCCTGTTGCCGCGCCGGGATCGATGAGAAAGTTTTGTCCTAGTTTCGGTTTTAAAGCCATGAATTCTGTGGATGTACCTCGGCGCTGATTGATGCATCTTGCACCAGCATTCATTTAGACTACGCTTTTGTAGAGATATTTCAGTTCTGAGTCTTCCCGTGCCCCTGCGGGAAGAAGTTCTAGACATGTCTTTTACTGGAGCGGTGATTCATGCACATAGTTTTTGCTGCGTCGGAGTGCGTCCCATATGCCAAGACCGGTGGATTAGCGGACGTTGTTGGAGCACTGCCATCCGCGGTAGCGAAACTTGGGCATAAGGTTACAGTCTATATTCCACTCTACCGGCAGGTGCAAAAGCACCTTACCGAGCGCCGCGTGGCCATACCGTCGCTGACGATTCCTTTTGTGTATTACAACCGCTTTGTGACGGTAGTCGATGGTGGCGAGCACGACGGAGTGCAGCACTACTTTATCGATTGCCCCGAACTCTTCGACCGCGAATTCCTCTATGGCACTTCCGCCGGCGACTATCCCGACAACGCAGAGCGCTTTGGGCTATTCGCGCGTGCGGTGCTGGAGAGCACCAAGCAGCTTGGCGTTCCGGATGTCTTCCACGTGCACGACTGGCAGTCCTCAATGTTGCCGGTGTACCTCCGGACGACTTACTACTTTGATCCTGCATTGTCTCGGTCCGGCTGCTTGTTGACGATCCACAACGCCGCGTATCAAGGGGCGTTTCCGCCGGCGACTACGGAAGAGTTGCTGCTGCCCTGGGACGTTTTCACGATGGACCGCGTGGAGCAGTACAACAACTTCAATTTTCTCAAGGGTGGAATTGTCTACTCCGACATCATCACCACCGTCAGCCGTCGCTATGCGGAAGAGATTCAGACGCCGGAGTTTGGCAATCAACTGGATCCGATCCTGCGCAAGCGGTCTGCGGATCTGCACGGCATTCTCAACGGAGTGGACTATGCACAGTGGGATCCGGCCACGGATGGCAACATAGCCGGACACTACACGGCGCGGAACCTGAAGGGCAAGCAGGAGTGCCGTCGCGATGTACTGCATGCCTTCGGAGCAAAGCAGGTGGGTGACCAGACGCCGGTGATCGGCATCGTCTCCCGCTTTGCCACGCAGAAGGGCTTTGACCTGATTGAGCAGGCGGCTGCGGAGATCTTTAGCGAAGATCTGTTCGTGGTGGCCCTGGGAACCGGCGAGCCCTACTACGAAAATTTATTCAAAGATCTGCAGCAGCGGTATCCGGAAAAGTTTTCGGTGAAGGTGATGTACGACGAGGCATTGGCTCACAAGGTGGAGGCGGGTTCGGACATGTTCCTGATGCCGTCGCGTTATGAGCCTTGCGGGCTGAACCAGATCTACTCGCTTCGATACGGAGCCGTGCCCGTGGTGCGTGCTACGGGTGGACTGGACGACACGATTCAGGAATGGGACGCGGAGCACGGGACCGGGACGGGTTTTAAGTTTGAAGACTATGACCCTGCCGGATTTCTGGCAGCATTGCGGCGCGCACTGGCGGCCTTTAAGAACAAGAAGGGCTGGCAGAAGTTGATGCGCAACGGTATGGTGCAGAACTATAGCTGGGAGAAGCCATCGCAGGAGTATGTCGCATGCTACGAGGAGGTAGCACGGCGGCGATCCTGAATTGCCAGACCGCAGCCTGTGGAGCTACGCGTCCTGAACCGGCGTACGCCGGAAGATGAGATACAGCGGGAGGCCGAGCAGAATAATCGCCGTTCCGATGAGAGAGCCCCGTATGTTGCTGCTGAAGGACGAATAGAGCAGCACTCCGGCTCCGGCGACAAAGAGCGCGGGCAGAAGCGGATATCCCCAGACACGATAGGGCCGATGGCGCTCGGGTTGCCTCCGGCGATAGACGAAGACCGTTGTTGCCGTGGCCATGTAGAACAGCCACTCCGCAAAGATGGCCAACTCGAAGAGTTGCTGAAAGCGTCCGACCACAATCAGCAGCAGGGAAGCGAGCATTGCCTGCACGACGAGCGATGTCGAAGGGCTGTGAAAGCGGGGATGGATGGCCGCCATTCTGCGCGGAAACAGGCCATCGCGCGCGGCGGCAAAGGGAATGCGCGCACCCGACATGATTGTTCCATTCAAAGTTACAAATATGCTCAGCGCCATTCCTGCCGATACCAGCGCCCCACCCCGCCATCCCGCAACGGCGAGCATAGCGGCGACCGCGGGCCGGGGAGATGCCGCAACCTGGCTGGCGGGAAGAATGTACTGGATCGCGGCATTGGTCGCCATGTAGAGGATGCCAACTACGCAAAGACCGGCGATCAGGGCGATAGGGAGATTCCGCTCCGGACGCTTCACCTCTTCCGCAACCATCGTCAGATCGTTCCAGCCATCGTAGGCCCATAGCGCGGCAATCATCGCGATCATGAATCCGCTAAAGCCGCCGTGTGAAGCGGCAAACACCGTTCGGAAGTTGCTGAAGCTTCCCTGGCTGCTGGTGAAGCAGAAGCCAACGATGACCACGATCAGCAGAACCTTCAGCCAGGTAAAGAAAAGCTGGAAGTCTCCCGCCTTCTTAATGCCGATGTAGTTCAGTCCAGTGATGAGCCAGGTTACGGCGATGGCAAAGATCTGCGCCCATGTGATGCATAGCGGGGCGTGCAGCGCCGGAGCGTCCAGCCACGCGAGAGAAGCAAAGGTTCCGAGCGTTCGCGCAAGGCCCATGGTTACGCTGGCGATGGATGCCGGTTTTGCCACTGCGAACCACGTCCACATGTAAAGAAACGCGGGCAGGTCGCCATAGGCGCCTCGCAGATAGACGTATTCGCCTCCGGCCTGCGGCATCATTGCGCTCAACTCGGCGTAGGTCATGGCGCCGAAGAGCGAGAGTACGCCGCCGGTGATCCAGGCCAGATAGACAAGGCTGGAGGAGCCCACGGCGCGCATCATCTCCTGCGGAACCAGAAAGATTCCGCTGCCAATGATGGTGCCCACAACAATGGCGGTCGCTTGCGGCAGGCCCAGTACGCGCGGCAGAGCCCTTGCTTTCGTCTTCTGGTCGAACGTATTTTGAATCAATGCCTGTCTCTCCGGCATGGAGAATTCCACGCCCGGGTTTCCAGAGATTAGCACGCCGCGAACGTCAGACTGCGCCTGAGCGGCAGCGGAAAGAGGTGACATTGGGCTGCGAAGCCTGCAAACCCTCGGCTATTCGCGAGCATCCTCCGGATTTCCGGGCGCCGTCTCCACAGGATGGAAATACTTATGAATATTCTCTGCGGTTCCCCGGGGAACCACCGCAGTCAGCGCATCCATATCTGCGTTTCTCACGCTGCTCAGGCTGCCAAAGTGTTGCAGCAGGCGGACACGGGTACGGTCGCCGACGCCGGGAACGTGCAACAGGTCGGAATCGCGGTCCCGCATCTCCCTGCGCTTGCGATGGTAGGTGATGGCGAAGCGGTGCGATTCGTCGCGAATCTGCTGCACCAGATGCAGCACCGGGGAGCGGCGGTCGAGAACGATAGGCTCGTCTTCCTGGCCGTAGAGATAGATGATCTCTTCGCGCTTGGCGATCGAGGCCAGGGGCTGGGTTACCAGGCCAAGCTCCTCTAGCGCCGCCGCTGCCGCGTGTAACTGCCCCAGCCCGCCATCCACCAGGATCAGGCTTGGCATGGGCTTCTGTTCCTCTTGCAGCCGCTTGTAGCGGCGCTCGATTACCTCACGCATGGAGGCAAAGTCATCGACACCTTCCACGGTTTTGATCTGGAATTTGCGGTAGGCTGACTTATTCATTGCGCCGTCTTCCCACACCACCATCGAGGCCACCGTCTCCGCTCCCTGAATATGCGAGATGTCGAAGCACTCGATTCTGCGCGGCAGCTCGGGAAGCATCAGCGCATCCTGCAGAGACTCCTGAATCATCTTCTGTGTTGGCTGCAGGACACGGAAGCGCTGATCATAGCTCTGCTTGGCATTCTGCCCGGCCAGGTCTACGAGCGAACGCTTGTCTCCGCGTTGCGGTACCGCAAGCTCAACCTTCCGGCCGGTTCGCTCACTCAACAGCCCGGCAAGGCTCGCCCGGTCGGTGAAGTCCGCGGGCAGATAGATGTGCTGAGGAACGTAATGCTGATCGATGTAGATCTGCTTCAACAGGGCAGAGAAGAAGAGGCCAGCATCGAACTCCGGACGGCTGGCGGGCTCGGCCGCAACCGCTTCTGTTTCTTCGACGGTCTCGTCGGGCTCGACAAGCTCGGGCAATTGCTCCCAGAAAAATTCACGGCGATCCACGATCTTTCCGCCCCGGACGTGGAAGAGATTTACAGCCAGCATTCCGTTCTCGTAGTGGTAGCCGAAGACGTCGGCGTCATCCCCCTCCGCTGCGGCCATTCGCTGCTTCTCGGCCACCTGGTCAACGGTGATCAGAAGATCCCGGTACTTAGCGGCAAGTTCAAACTGTTCTGCCTCTGCCGCATCCTGCATGCGTTCCTGCAGGGATTTTGCCAGTTCGCTCTGCCGTCCTTCGAGGAAGAGTTGCGCGTCCCGCACCGCTTCGCGATACGCTTCCGGCGTGGTCAACCCCTCGACACAAGGCCCCAGGCATCGCTTGATGTGATATTGCAGGCAAGGACGTGCGTGGTAGCGGGATAGATCGATCTTGCAACTTGGAAGCATGAAGCTGCGATGGATCAACTCCACGATGCGATAGGCCAGGTTGCCGGGGAAATAGGGGCCATAATACGCGCTGCCATCTTTGCGCAATCGCCGCGTTACAAATACTTTGGGATAACGGTCGCCCAGCGTCAGCTTTACGTAGGGATAGGTCTTGTCGTCGCGCAGCAGGATGTTGAAGCGTGGCTTACGCTGCTTGATCAGGTTGTTTTCGAGGGCAAGAGCCTCGTGCTCGTTGTCGACGAGAATGTAATCCAGATCGACAGCCTCGCGCATCAAGGTGCCGGTCTTGGCGTTCGCCTGGGACGACTCCAACAAATAGGATCGGACACGCGCCCGCAGGTTTTTGGCCTTACCGACGTAGATGACCTCGTCGTCCGCATTCTTGTAGAGGTACACGCCAGGGCGCGTTGGCAGAGTCCGAATTTTCTCGTAGAGATCCATCGCTGAAGGGGCCTTCTCTCAGTTTAGCTTTTTCCCCTCGATAGCGACTTTTGCGAGGAATGCGCGCGAACACGTAAAAAATGCTCTGTGGAAATCGTTCATGAGGTAAAACTCTAACCGTACAGCATTGGAAATATGGCACTTATTGGCGGAAATCATTTGGCATAAATCGTGCATCTCATCACTTACTTGACGGTCATGATGTTCGAATTCAAATACCGACACAACGGAGCGCAAGTCCATGAAGGCAGATACTTTTAAATCGTTGAGGGCAATTTCAGCCTTGGGAGCCGTTTCCATCCTTTGTATTACGGGCTGCTCCACGAAGAACTACGTCCGTAAACAAACAGCCCCCATTATCCAGCACACAAATGAGCTGGACGATGCCACAGCGACCAATAATCGCAACATCAAGGACGTCGACCAGCGGGCGCAGCAGGGAATTACCCAGGCACAATCTTCGGCAGACGCAGCTACTCAAAAGGCGACTGAGGCAGGACAGTCCGCGACCCAGGCGCAATCCTCCGCGCAGGAAGCTGTGAACCGTGCAGACTCGCTTGCCAGTGTGGTAAAGAACCTGGACAACTACAAGTCCATCGCGGATGTCTCTGTCACCTTCGGGTTCGATAAGGCTGTGTTGACCAAGGCGGATAAGGCCGATCTCGACAAGTTCGCGACGCAACTCACCGATGCCAAGAGTTACATCCTGGAAGTCACAGGTGGAACGGATTCGACGGGCGATGCCCAATACAACTACGGTCTGAGCCAGCGTCGTGCGGATGCGGTGGTGCAGTATCTCGCGTCCACGTATAACGTCGCTCCTCACCGCTTCTACCTGATCGGCATTGGAAAGGATCAGGCGGTTGCGTCGAACAGTACTGCCGCAGGACGCGCCAAGAACCGCAGGGTCACCGTGCAACTGCTATCCAACATGGCAGAAGGGAATGCGCCTCAGCAGACGGGCAGCGTGGCACAGCCGAAGTAACCAGAGTCCGATAGGGCTTAGGAATTGCCGGGATAGGCGTGGGAGATGCTGAATTCTTCCACGCCGGTCCCGGCATTTGTCTGTGGAGATGCAACTTCAACCCGGTTACGACCCAATTTCTTGGCTTGATAGCAGGCTTCATCCGCAGCGTGAAGGGCACTCTCCATCTCACTCCTCCATGTCGCCGTAGCAACTCCGGCGCTGATGGTTGCGCTGACCTCGCAGGAGCCGAGATCGATGTGAGCCGCTGCTACGGTCTCTCGAATCCGCTCTGCCAGGAGGGTGGCTGCAGACGCTCCATAGAGGGGCACAACGATTAAGAACTCCTCGCCGCCCCATCTACCCAGCGAATCATAGGGCCGTAACATCGAGGCCATCACCTGCGCGAGCTTGCGAAGCATGTGGTCGCCTGCCGTATGACCATAGAGATCGTTGACCATCTTGAAGTGATCAACATCCAGCATGACGACGCCGACAGACTGATGCGTCCGTTCGGCTCGTTGCAGTTCCAACTCCAAAATGTTGAGGATCGCCGCGCGATTCCACAGGCCGGTCAAGGCGTCATGCGTGGCCTGCCGCTCCAGGCTCTTCCTTATCCTCTGCAGGCGATCCTGCGTGATCAGTTGCCGTGCGCTGAATGTAAGAAACGAGAGCGCAACCATAGCGCCGACGTAGTTGACGCTGTTCCGAAGGATAGTAGCGGCCATGTAGAGGATCAGCGCGGGGTAGAGCGATGGCAGAAGAAGAGTGATCCGGGAGTAGCGTCCCTGGCCCAGTTCCCACTTCTCGTCGGGTTCCCCATGCTCGTTCCAGCGCATGACGAAGATCAGCGGAGCGCATAGCACCAGCGGATATCGCAGATGGAAGATCGCAGGCAGTCGCGCACCCAGGCCAAACCAGTCTGTTATGTCCAACAGGCAGGAGAGAGATAGCAGGATGCCCAGTTGGCGGAACAGGGCACGCCGATTTCGTGCCCGGCTGGTTCTGGAGCGCAGGAAGAATGCGCCGATGACGGCGGCGTAGTAGACAAAGTATGGAAGGGATATCCAGCGGTCTTCCGCGGCCAGAGTGACCCATCCGCGATGCATGATCTGGAATGAGCGACAGGCAACCAGGGCAAAGATGACTGCCTGAAGCATGTCGGCAATCAGCGTTGTGTGGAACCACCGGCCATTGCGATCAGGCTCAAGCAAAATCGCAATACTGAGCGGCACGAACCACATATTGAAGAGAAAGGACATGAAGGAGTGGAAGAACGCCACCCCGGGAAACCACTGCGTGAACACCCAGAGGATTTGCGCGGAAGCATAAAGGATGTAGGCGAATTCCAGCAGACGCCACACAGCTTTGACGTATCCGCTGCAACGCTGCGCGGTCCTCTCCACCACCAGCAGGACCAGGATGGCAGTCATCCACTCGATGAGGTGCAGGGTAAAGAAGGCTCTGGGAGTCGCGCCGCCAAATAAAAGGCAGATTGCATATGCTACGAGCAGTAAGCTCGCGATGCGTTGTCCCGCGATGTCCCAGGGTCGTTCCACATTTGGAAACTGCCGTCTTCTATATCTTCGGCAAAGCTCTGCAGTTTCTTTAGGGAAACGACATATTTCTTTACATCGGCATCTGGCGTATATGCTCGGCGCGAACTTCGGCTGCGGTAAAGAGGCTGAAGAAAGGGGCTCCCTTCGCGGCTTCCTCGACGGCGCGTCGGCCGCCGGCCTCCTCGCGCTCCACCAGGCACACGACGGCAAGGATGTTCATGCCGGCCTCGCGCGCAGCTTCAATCGCGGCAATGGTCGAGGCTCCCGTCGTACACACGTCATCGACGATCAATACATCGGCGCCCTTTTCGCAGAAGCCTTCGACCCTCCTGGCGGTGCCGTGCGCTTTTTCGGCTTTGCGCACCAGGAAGCCGTGGATCCACGGCGCGTTGGGATGTTCGAGAGCATAGCAGGCGCTGGCGGTGGCGACATTGGAGACGATCGGGTCTGCCCCCATCGTCATTCCTCCCACGGCTGCCGGCTTTAATTTCTGTTTGTGGAGCAACTCCAGGATGGCGAGGCCAGTAAGGCGGCCGCCCTCTGCATGGAGAGTGGTGGTGCGGCAGTCGATGTAGTAGTCGCTGGTTCCTCCGGAAGAGAGCTTGAACTCTCCCAGCTTGAAGGAAATGCGGGAGAGCAACTGAAGAAGGGCGGAGCGGGAGTCATGGGTCGTCATCGATAGCGATTGTAACGGAATCAGGCGCTATTTCCCCCGGCTCCTGCGAAGTGCTTAGCTGCGCAGTTTGTCCAGGTGGCGAAAACCATCCGTTGCCAGAAAAACCAGGGCGAAAATGGAGAAATTGTAAGCTGCATGGACGGCCACACTGGCGGCGAGCGAACTGGTTGCCAGGCGCACTACGCAAAGAACGATGCTGACTCCAAAAAGAACCGATAGCGGCGCAAAGGCGTGAGCGAGTTGCTCGGCATGCAGCAGAGCAAAGGGAATACTTGTGCCGATCGATGCCACGACCATCGCGAGCAGGCTCCACGAGGGCTGCCCTGAGACGGGATCGAGCGGACGTTCGGGCTGATGGGCGAATTGCTGGCCCAGCCAGTCCCATGCCGTGGCCAGCGAAGGCAGGAGGAAGCCTCGGAAGGCTAACTCTTCCAGCGCGGGAGCGATAAAGATCCCGAAGATGCTGATCATCCAGATGGAAGATCGCGTTTTGAAGAAGTCATCGATGGGGAGCGTCTTGGGAATGGGCAGGAAGTTCGAAAGGAACTGTACCGCCAGCCCCACGCCGAGGCCAGTCATCAGGAGCCAGGGCCACCGGCGACGGGCGACTCCGAGATTCCACGACACCCCATCCAGAAACGGCCGATACCACATGAGTGGAAATAGAAACCAGCTCACTGCCCAGATCAGGAAGTAGGCGACAGCCATCGTCGGGATCACGATCAGCGGATTCTTCTGGATCTTTTCTACTGGAAGGCTGCCGAAGATGTGCAGGGCGCTGCCCAGGCCGACAATGAACATCACCCCAAGCATCGCAAGGACGACGATTCCGCCAAAGATGAGCGTGTGTCCCAGGTGGGGAACGGCGCGGGGTTCGTGGGCAAAGACCTGCTCCGGCGGGGACGGCGGAAAGCTGGCCTGCGGAGCTGGATCTGGCGGCTGTGTGGCTTCAGCGTGCGAGGCTACATCGAACCGCTCGGGATCGGTGGTCATACTTCTTCTTCCTTTGTGGCGTGTTTTCTGCCGTTCCTGTTTGCTGCCTTAGCCGGCTTTCTGGCCGGGGCTTTACCGTTTGCGGAAGCGCCGTTGGGCGTGAGCGCCGCCAGAGCAGGCTCGGCAGCAGCAGGTGCCTGCGCTTTCTGCGGGTAATAGCGCCGCAGAAACTCGCCGGTATACGAGTCAGACACCCATGCAACATCCTGCGGTCTGCCTTCGGCGACGACCAGGCCGCCATCCTCGCCACCTTCGGGTCCCAGGTCGATCAGCCAGTCGGCGTTGCGGATGACATCGAGATTATGTTCGATGATGATCACCGTATTGCCAAGATCGGCGAGCCGATGCAGAACCTCGAGCAGCTTGCGAACGTCGTCAAAATGCAGGCCGGTGGTCGGTTCGTCCAGCAGGTAGAGCGTGCGCCCCGTCTGGCGTTTGGAGAGTTCGCGGGCGAGCTTCATGCGCTGTGCCTCGCCGCCGCTCAGCGTGGTGGCCGCCTGGCCCAGGTGAATGTAGCCGAGGCCCACGTCTACCAGCGTCCTCAGCTTCTGGTTCACTTGCGGAATGTCGGCCAGGACAGGCAAGGCATCCTCAATCGACAGCTCCAGCACATCGGCGATGGAGTAGCCATTGAACTTGACGGCCAGGGTCTCCTGATTGTAACGGCGACCGTTACAAACTTCGCAGAGTACGTAGACGTCGGGGAGAAAATTCATCTCGATGCGGCGCTGGCCTTCACCCTGGCATGCTTCGCACCGTCCTCCGGAGACGTTGAAGGAGAAGCGCCCTGGCTTGTAGCCGCGTTCCCGCGACTGTGGAAGCATGGCAAAGAGATCGCGAATTGCTGTGAAGACCCCGGTGTATGTCGCCGGATTGGAGCGAGGCGTGCGGCCTATCGGCGACTGATCGATGCGGATGGCCTTATCGATCTGGTCGAAGCCGGTTATGGAGGTGTGTTCCCCTGCCTCTTCGCGGGAGCCGTAAAGCTCATGGGCGAGCGAGCGGTAAAGAATGTCATTGACGAGCGTGCTCTTGCCCGAGCCGCTTACCCCGGTCACCACCGTCATTACACCCACGGGGAAGCGGACATTGAGGTTCTGCAGATTATGGCTGCGTGCGCCAAGGACGGTGAGCCACTTATTCGTCAGCGGCCGGGGCTCGCTGCGATGCAGAACGTTGAACTCCCCGCTCAGGTAGCGCCCGGTGAGCGATGCAGGAGCGTTGACGATTTCGGCTGGAGTGCCCTCGGCGACGACCTGCCCGCCCAGCTTTCCCGCGCCTGGTCCCAGGTCGAGCACATAGTCCGCGTGCCGGATGGTGTCCTCATCATGCTCCACCACGAGAACTGTATTCCCCAGGTTCCGCAGCGATTCCAGCGCAGCGATGAGCCGTTGATTGTCTCGCTGGTGGAGGCCGATCGATGGTTCGTCGAGCACGTAGAGAACCCCTCGCAAACGCGATCCGATCTGCGTAGCGAGCCGAATCCGCTGGCCCTCGCCCCCGGAGAGCGTGGCAGCATTGCGGTCAAGCGAGAGATAGTTGAGTCCCACGGCGTTCAGAAATTCCAGCCGCTCGATAATCTCGTGGCGCAGGCGTTCGGCAATCAGCGCCTCCCGCTCGGAGAATTGAAAGCTTTCGGCTGCGGCCAATGCACGACGAAGCGGAAGCGCGGTGAAGTCCGCGATCGAAAGGTCTCCAATCTTGACGGCAAGCGACTCCGGCCGCAGTCTGCGGCCTTTACACGAAGGGCAGGTCGAGGCAGACATATAGCCCATCAGCCATTCGCGGTAGGCATCGGACTTCGACTCCTCCAGGCTGTTGCGCAGGTAGGCGACGATTCCGTGGAAGCCGGTACGTGGCGCTTCGGTCTTGCTGGGGCCATAAAGCAGAGTGTTCTGCTGCTTCTCGGTCAGTTCTTCGAAAGGCTGGCTCAGATCGATCTTGTAGCGATCCGCCGCGAGCTGGATGAGCTTATGAAGATATTGCGAGCTGGAGCCGGGACCGAGGCCGCCATCGAGCAGGGGCTTCTTCCAGTCGGCAACGATCTTATTCGGGTCGAAGTCGTAAATGCTGCCCAGGCCGTGGCACTCCGTGCAGGCACCGTAGGCCGAGTTGAAGGAGAAGCTCCTTGGTTCCAGCTTCGGCACGTCGAGGCCGCAATCGGGGCACGCCATCGATGAGGAGAAGATCTGTTCCTCTCCGCCAGACAAAGCCACGAGCACCAGCCCATTGGCCATCTGGAGAGCCTTCGCGATCGAGGTTTCCAATCGCTTCTCCACTCCGGGCTTGAGCACCACGCGGTCGACGACGGCTTCGATGGTGTGATTCTTTCGTTTCTCCAATTGGATCGGGTCCGCCAGGTCTCGCATCTCGCCATCGATGCGGGCGCGAAATCCCTGCTGATCCAGTTCGTCGAGCAGGTCCTTGAACTCACCCTTCCGCCCGCGCACCACCGGCGCGTAGATTGTCACCCGCTCCGTTTTCGCTTTTGCCAGAATGCGCTCGACGATCTGCTCCGGAGACTGCCGGGAGATGGGTTGACCGCACCGCGGGCAATGGGGCACGCCCACGGATGCGTACAGCAGGCGCAGGTAATCGTAGATTTCGGTGATCGTTCCTACGGTAGAGCGGGGACTGCGGCTCGTAGTCTTTTGTTCAATGGAGATTGCCGGGCTCAGGCCTTCAATCGAATCGACATCGGGGCGCTCGATCTGATCGAGAAACTGGCGGGCATAGGGCGAGAGCGTTTCCACATATCTCCGCTGACCCTCTGCGTAGATGGTGTCAAATGCCAGCGACGACTTGCCGGACCCGGAGAGTCCGGTGATGACAGTCAGCGTGTTGCGGGGAATCTGCACGCTGATGTCGCGAAGATTGTGCTGGCGCGCGCCGCGCACCGTTATATGTGTAATGGCCATTCTTGAGGCTTTATGGGAACTCGAGGAGAAATCGCACGGTTTTAATAGCTCGGCCTCGACAGCAAGACGACTGCGAGAGTTAAAATGACGAAAGACTCCTTATGTATCTTATTAGGCAACAGAAACGCGGGTCAAACGCGGGTCAAATGCTGCGTTTCTCTGCGACAATTGCTTCACACAAATCGCCTTCACTGTTTGAGTGAGGCCAAACCTGAAGTTGGATGACGACCGGAAAGTGCTATATCCATCCGGTGGCAAACAGAGGCAAGCTTCATCACTTAGAAGGCGAGAATGCAGGATATAGTCAATACGTTTCTTTTGATCTGTGCGGCGATGGGCTCCCTTGCCCTGGGTGTGCTGCTAGCTTATGCCACCTGCAAAGTGGGCTTTCATGTACTGCGGATGCACGCACGATCCTATGCCGCACCGCGAGCCAAGGCCGAGATCGCCCGCGTTTCCTAGGTTTTTCGCTGCCTGGCACTTCCTGTTCAGTTTCGTATCTGTTTGCCGTGTCCCGCAGTTTCCCTCGATAGCTCTTTCCCACATATTGATTGAAGAGGACGGCACTCGATTCCACCCCTGCGGCCTGAACACGCGCGCAGGCAAGCAGTGTGGGTCGCCCTATTGCTGCGGCGGCGGTTGTTCCTGCTGCTGATCCTGACGCATCCTTTGTAGCTGTTCAAGCAACTGCTGTGGGGTTTTTACCTCGCTGCCGGGAGTCGCATTCGGATTCTGTACCGGAGGTGGCACGGGTTGCGCTTCTGCGGGCAGCGTTTCCGTATCCTGCCCTCCCTGGTCGGGTTCAGCTTCTTCCTCTTCTGGGGGTTGCGTTGCAGCAGCGGCGGTTGTGGGCGCGGATGTACCGTTCTTCTGGCTGAGAATCAGTTGACGTGGAGCTCCATCCGCCATCTCCCCCACCATCAGGACGTTGTATCCAGCTCCTTCCAGCAGGGCAGAGAGAACGTCACGCGGCGCACCGGGACCATAATTTCCGAAGACTCGCTCATCGTGGGTCAGGCCTTCCACCTTCATTCCTGTGGCCGCGCCGATGTCGTGCAACACCTGCGAAAGGCTGGAGTTATCCGACTGAATTGCTATATGGCCCGGACTGACGTGCACCTGGGCGTGATTGGCGGGCAGTTGCAGCAGAGACACTGGCGCGGTGGGCGCTGGTGGGGCTGGTTCCGGCTGTGGGCGCACCGCATTGGGCGGCGCTCCCCGGCGATGGGACCTGGGGGTAGCAGAGGCTGCCGGAGACCGCTGAGCCATGCTCTGTGCGGCGCCCGGTGTGGCTCCCGGTGTGGCCGCGGGAGCCTGGGCCGACGTGGAGGATGGGGCGACCAAAGGGGCTGCGGGCGAGACCGGAGGGACTCGTTTTGGCCGGGGACTCCGCACGATCGGCGCATTCATCTCCGGGGGCATATTGTCCTGCGCGATGGCGTTGCCGGGGGCGAGAGCGAAGATACCAAGCAACGGGGTACAAAGCAGCGCGGCAGCGGCGGTTACGCAGACCTGCCGCAGTGCAGGCAATCGCCTATGCCGCTGGGCGCAGTCTTCATCGGCGCATCCTTCGAAGGCGAATCCCGCCAATATGTGAGCCTTTCGAGAGTCGATAAGGGAGCGCATCCAAGACCACCATATTCCGCTCCGGCGCCAGCCGGCTGCAGCAGAAGCATCTATGTACTAGACTACAGTGGTTTCCATCCGCTTGCGTTTTTTTGCGGGAGTAGGGAAGACCTGCAGGATTTTCATACAGATAGGACGAATCGAATTGATGCGATGGCCGCGAGCTAACGGGTTGACGTTGAGCATTCAGGGTGTGCTGGCCGTGGTGACGATGTTGTACGGAGGGACGGCTTTTGCCGTCACCTGCATCACGCAAGCACAGATGACCGTGAGCCAGCGATCGGAATTGCAGCAGGCGGCGCTTCATCTTGGCCAGCTCGTCCAGAAGGGCGATACGGCCACGATTAAGACTGGAACTCTCCCCAAGGTGGCCAGCCAATTTGAGGGGATCGCCAGCGGGATACAGTCGTCATCGCCGCTGATCCAGGGGGCGGCCCTGACCGTCGATCAGATCTATTCGCTGGATGCCTCCGATCTGAAGCAGCCGCAGGATACCCAGTTCTTTTGTGGCGTGGGGGGAACTCCGCTGGCCGTCGCGCTGAATTTCCAGCAGCTTCCGCCGGGGCAGTATGCCTTTGTCATTCTGCATGCCACAGGCGTAGTTCAGCCGCAGCAGATGGCGTTCATTCTGGCGAATGACGGCGGCTGGAAGCTGGCGGGCTTCTACGTTCGCCCCATGTTGTTTGCCGGCCACGACGGCGTCTGGTATTGGAGCCAGGCTCGCGACTATGCGAAGAAGAATCAGAACTGGGTCGCTTACTTCTACTACCAGACTGCGCAGTTTCTCTTGATCCCGGTCGATTTCCTCGGCAGCCCGAACCTTGAAAAGCTGCAACGCGAGCAGGCAGCGGCGCTGCCTTCCGGCCTTCCCGGAGCGCAGCCCATGGTGCTGACGCTGAACGGCCAGAGCTGGAACATCAATAGCCTGCGCACGGATGCTTCCCTGGGGGGACTCGATCTGGTCATTCACTACCAGGCGCAGGCTGGAGGAGATCCGGTAGTCTCGCGGCAAAGGGCCATCGAAGTGATGAAGGCGATGCTTGCCGCGCATCCCGAGTTGCGCCCGGCGTTTCACGGACTATGGGTGTATGCAGATACTCCGGATCATGCAGAGTATGCCGTCGAGCTGCCGATGGCGCAGATTCCGTGAGGTTGTTTTGCAAGATCCTACCGTGAGGGCTGGAGCCCGCCAGCAAGCTGCGGCGTGAGAAGATGACGCTGGTGGAAGAGTGGCAATTGTTCAGAACAAAATTTGAGGTAGATCCATCCCATGCTTAAAGCACTTTCCCAGGTGATCGCCGAACGGCGTGCGACTCCGAGCTTTGACGGAAGGCCAATTCCTGACCAGGACTTAAGAAAGATCCTCGATGCGGGATTGCATGCTCCCAGTGGCTATAACATGCAGCCTTGGCGCTTCATCGTGGTGCGTACGCCAGAGCAGAAGAAACGGCTCCGCGGTGCAAGCTATAACCAGGCCAAGGTGGAAGAGGCCTCGGTGATGATTGTTGCGTGCGGCGATGCGGACGGCTGGCGTAAAGGGGATGTGGAGGAGATGCTGCGGCTGGGGCGTGCGGGCGGCATGCCGGAGCATTATGCCGAGCAGGCAAAGAACACCATTCCAAACTATCTCTCCAACCATTCCAACATCGCGATGTGGCTGAACCGTCAAGTGATGATCGCCTTTACCCATATGCTTTTGATGGCTGAGGCGCTGGGCTACGACACGGCTCCAATGGAAGGCTTTGAGGAGGAAAAGGTCCGCGAAGTGCTCAAGCTGCCGCTTAGCTACCACGTGGTTGCATTGCTGGGGATTGGGCATCTGAAGGGTCCGGACAAGTTTGATGGTGGCCGCTTCAGCATGCCACGAACCGTTTTTGAAGAGGAATTTGGACACCCGATCAAGATCTAGGAATGAGCTTCTGCCCCCTCCCCTGTTTCTCCCAATGAGGGAACAAACCAGAGTAGATCTCCCTTGAGAGGCTAGCTTGCGTCCTGAGATTCAACTGAGGCCGGCGGGTCTCATCTTCGATATGGACGGAGTTCTCATCGATTCCGAGCCGCTGCACAAACGCGCCAAGGAGCAGGTGTTCGCGGAGTTCGGCATCGTCCTGCCGGAGCAGGTGTACGAGGATTACAAAGGCCGCCCGGATGAGACGATGATGCGCGAAATCGCCGCGAAGCTGGCGAATCCGGCAATCAACGCCGATGAGCTGCTCCGGAGAAAGCATCGGGCATTCGAGGCAATGGAGCACACCATTCTGCCGATTCCGGGCGCCGTCGAATTTGTCCTCTGGGCAAAATTGCGCTACCGGATTGCCGTTGCGACGTCGGCTACTCCGAGAAATCGCGAGGTCGCGCTGCATGCTCTGGGCCTCACTTCGGCCTTCGAAGCTGTGGTGGATGCCGGCGACTACCAACACCCCAAGCCTGATCCGGAAGTCTTTCAAGTTACAGCGCGCGAGCTCGCGCTTCGTCCGGAGCAATGCTGGGTGATCGAGGATACGCTGAATGGCGTGAAGGGCGCGAAAGCCGCAGGTTGCGTGGCTGTGGGGCTGACCACAACCTTTGCCGGAGAAGCTCTCGTAGCTGCTGGCGCGGACCTGATTGTTCACTCGTTTGCGGAGCTGAAGTCTCGTCTGAAAGAGACAGACGCGAAGGGAAGGTGAGGTTCTCAGTTGCGGAGAGAATATCCTGAAGCGCCGATTGTTGGCGTTGGCGCTGTCATCATTGACGGGGGCCGGGTCTTGCTGGTGCAGCGCGGGCACGAGCCCCTCAAGGGCGAATGGTCCTTGCCCGGCGGCGCGCTCGAGTTGGGCGAGACCCTGAAGCAGGGAGTGGTGCGAGAGGTTCTGGAAGAGACTGGCCTGGTAGTTGATGCGGTTTCCGTGGTGGAGGTTCTGGACCGGATCGTGACCGAGAATTTGCCGGACGTGAATTTACAGGACGAGACCGGTGCAGCCAGCCCGGCTCGAATCCGCTTCCACTACGTGCTGATTGATTATCTCTGCCGGGTGGCAGGGGGGAGCCTGAAGGCTGCAAGCGACGCCGCCGATGCCCGCTGGGTCGAGCCCGGGGAATTGAACGAACATGGCATCTATCGCCTGGCTCCCATTACCGTAGCCGTTATCGAGAAAGCCTTTCGTCTGGCGGACAACCCACAGAATACTTCGTGCAATCCATATTAATAATATTGTGTTAATTGTCGCAAGGTTCTAGAGGGCCTGCCTCTCATGCGCGAAAACCCTGGGTCGACCACGAAGGCCGGTACGCGACATGAGGCCCAATCAGAAGGCATTCGGCACAGGCGCTCCCGGGCATGGTGCTATGCCAACAGAACACTGGCCACGGTACTGCTGATTCTGCTTGCCATCGGTACGGCGTTCTGGATTCATCCGGTCTGGATGATCGACCAGGCTCTCTCCTTCCGTTTGTGGAGCGCAGGAGTCCGCAGCGAGTATGTGTCCGTGGACGGCCATCGCGTGCACTATCTCATCGCAGGACAGGGAGAACCTGTTGTCCTGATCCACGGCCTCGGCAGCCGCGCAGAAGATTGGGCGAACATCATTCCGGTGTTGGCTAGTGGGGGCTACCGCGTATACGCGATCGATCTGCTGGGCTATGGCAGGACAGATAAGCCAGTTGACGCCACCTATTCGATCTCCGAGGAGGCTGCCTTGGTGCGGGCGTTCCTGGATGCGAAGGGACTCTCGCGGGTGAATCTCGGAGGCTGGTCGATGGGCGGATGGGTGGCTCTGCGCGTGGCCAGCGATGCTCCTCGTCGCGTGGAGCGGCTGATGCTGTTCGACAGCGCAGGTGTTCGCTTCGATCTGCGGTTTTCTCCGGATATTTTCGTGCCGGACACGCCTGAAAAGCTGGCCGACCTGAATGCGTGGCTGATGCCGCGACCGCCGGTCCTTCCAGACTTCTTTGCCCGGGACCTGCTGCGGGTCTTTCACGAGCACAGATGGGTCATCCAGCGAAGCATCGATTCCATGGCGACCGGAAACGACTTGATGGACGGCAGGCTCAGCGAGTTGAAGATGCCAGTCCTGATTGTGTGGGGCGCCGAGGATCGGTTGATTCCGGTGACGAGCGGAATCGTCATGCATCGGGAGATTCCCCAGTCCGTGCTGGCGGTGGTGGATGGCTGCGGCCATCTGGCGCCGGGGCAATGCGCGGGCCGCATCGGTCCGAGGGTGCTGGACTTTCTGCACTCGCAAGCGCCGATCGCCTCTCGGACGCAGTTCATCCCGGCAGCACCGGGTGCTCCATGAGAAGGGAAACCCTCTATTCGTCGGCCTTCCATGCATAGGCATCCTTTTGCGGCAGCCCGATATGGGCCAGGACGCGGCAGACGAATTGGTGAGCCATCTCGGTGGAATCCATGGGTTTGTTGTAGAAGGAAGCCATGACCGGAAAGAGGATTGCGCCAGCGTCAGCAGCCAACTGCATATTTCGCAGGTGAATCTTGTTAAAGGGCGTTTCGCGTACGCAAAGGAGCAAGGGGCGGCACTCCTTTAGGCTAACGTCGGCGGCGCGATGGATGAGGTTCGAGGAGATGCCGTTGGCAATCGATGCCAGCGTTCCCATGCTGCAGGGAAGGATGATCATTCCGTCAGAGGGATAGCTGCCACTGGCGATTCCGGCGCCAATATCGCTCTCGGCAAAGGAATGAATCTTGACCGAGGGCTTGCCCAGCAGCTTTTCCAGCAAATGGCTCCGGCCGCTGAAGCCCAGTTCCTCGGCCAGCACTCGCAGGGAGTTCTCCGACGGAACAAAGTTCACGCGAGCCACACGTTCATCCGCCTCCAGCGCGAGCAGAAGTTCACGCCCGAAGACGGCTCCACTCGCGCCGGTGAGCGCTACGGTCAGGTTCCACTCGCGGCTGGTTTTTTCCTTCATCGTGTTGGCACAAATATACGTGTTCGCAGCTTACAGAGAAAGCAGGCTACCCCAGCACCCGCTTGAAGATGGCATCGACATTTCCCAACTGGCGAGTCAGGTCAAACGTCTTCGTCAGCTTCTCGGAGCTCAGCAGGGAGGCGATCTCCGGGTCCGCAGCGACCTCGTCCTTGAAGATGAGATCGTCTCGCCAGGAGCGCATGGCATGGCTCTGCACCAGGCGATACGCGTTCTCGCGCGACATGCCGGCCTCGGCAAGATCGAGGAGAAGCTGTCCGGAGAAGATGAGGCCGCCGGTGCTCTCCAGGTTTCGTAGCATGCGTGCAGGATAGACCAGCAGGCTCGCAATCAGGCTGGTGGTCTTTGCCAGCAGGTAGTCGGTGAGGATCGTCGAGTCCGGAAAGATGATTCGCTCCACGGAAGAGTGCGAAATATCGCGCTCGTGCCATAGGGGAATATCTTCGAATGCCGCCTGGGTATTCGCTCTTACCACGCGGGCCAGGCCGCTGATCTGTTCGCTGGTAATCGGATTCTTCTTGTGTGGCATGGCGGAGGAGCCCTTTTGTTTCTCGGAGAAGTACTCCTGCGCCTCCCGCACCTCGGTCCGCTGCAGATGGCGGATCTCCACTGCAATCTTGTCGAGCGTCGCGGTAATCAAGGCAAGGGTGGAGATGTAATGGGCATGGCGGTCTCGCTGGATTACCTGCGTAGCGATGGGTGCGGGCTTCAGGCCGAGCTTCTCGCAGATGCGCTCTTCATGCTCCGGCTTGAGGTGGCCAAAGGTGCCTACCGCGCCGCTGGTCTTGCCAACCCGCATGTCTTCCGCCGCAGCGTCAAAGCGAACCAGGTTGCGCTGGAGCTCTGCATACCAGTTCAACAGCTTGAGCCCAAAGGTGGTGGGTTCGGCGTGGATGCCGTGCGTGCGGCCAATGGTGGGAGTGTATTTGAACTCAAGCGCGCGGTTTTTCAACACTTCGGCGAGGTCTACGAGGTCCCGGCGCAGGATGACGGAGGCGGCCTTTACCTGCAGCGCCTGGGCGGTATCCACCACGTCATTGGAGGTGAGCCCGTAGTGCAGCCAGCGCGACTCCGGTCCAATTTTCTCGGCAACCGCAGTCGTGAAGGCGATGACGTCATGCTTCACCTCGGCTTCAATCTCATGGATGCGCGCCACACTGAAGTCGCCCTTAGTGCGAATCGCTCTGGCGGCCTCCATCGGGACGATTCCTGCTTCGGCCAGGGTTTCACTCGCCGCGATCTCCACCGCGAGCCACATGCGGTATTTGTTTTCTTCTGTCCAGATGTGGCCCATCTCGGGGCGCGTATAGCGAGCGATCAAAAGAATGCCTCCTGGTTCACAACATGATTCGAGTTCACACCATTTTATCGTTTACGCATCCAACTCCGCAGGCGATGTGGTGTAGACTCGCGCAGAAGAAGGGACGGGCATGGACGACCAACAAGACCTCGTGACAATTGGAGAATATCGTGACACAGCAGAGGCCGAAATGGCCAAGGGGCGTCTCCGGTCTGCGGGAATCGACTGTTTCCTGGTAGGCGAAAACGCCGGGGTGCTCTATGGCAACGCCATCGGCAGCATCCAGCTACAGGTGAATCCCGACGACGAAGCCGATGCCCGCGCCGTGCTGGAGGGGGTGGCCGAGCCGGGGACAGCGGAACGCGCGGAAGAAGAAAACGCTGCGGAGTCCACTTCCGGGAAGCCTGCCGACCAGGTCTGATTCCTGCCGTTTACTGCCTTTGGGAGACGCCGAGCAAAGCGCTCATCTCTTCATAAAGGAAGCCGCGTCCCGGCCTGTAGGGCTGCACCCATTTGCCGTCGATCACGAACTGGGGAATCGCCCTCTTGCCAACGTTCCGGATGACCTCTTCCGCTGCCGAGGGCGTAGCTTCGATGTCGATCTCGGTGTAGGGGATTTCATGCTCGTCCAGAAAGCGCTTAGCCTCACGGCAATCCCTGCACCATTCTGTTGTATACACTAACAATTTCATACAGAAATAATAGCCGGAAGCATGCCGGGTTGTGATCCCCAAAGTTGCGACACCCCCAAATTAGCTGCGCCGCTCCCGAAAAAAGCTGCGCAGCAGTTCGCCGCAGTCTTCTGCGAGGATCCCCCGCGTGACCTCCATCTGATGGTTGAGCCGGGGATGGTTGAGGACGGAGAGCACGGAGCCCGCAGCCCCGGCCTTGGGATCATCCGCGCCAAAGACAAGGCGGTCAATGCGGGCGTGTATCATGGCCCCGGCGCACATGGCGCATGGCTCCAGCGTGACATAGAGAACGCAGCCCGTCAGGCGGTAGTTACTGCGTGCCTTGGCGGCTTCGCGCATGGCGACGACCTCAGCATGCGCCGTTGGGTCGGAGTCGCGCAGCACGCGATTCTGCCCGATACCGACGATCGCTCCGTCGCAGACCACGACCGCCCCGACAGGCACCTCGCCCGCTTCCGCTCCCGCCCGGGCCTCGCGCAGCGCGATCTCCAGGTAATCTTTGTCCGTCATTCGACTGCGGGCTGTTGCTGCGTCATGCAGTGCAGCGCGCCCAATCCCCAGATGAAATCACCACAATAGATGCCCACCACTTCACGGTCAGGAAAGAGTTCCGCGATGGTGTTGAGAGCGATTCGGTCGTTTTTGTCGTTAAAGGTGGGCACCAGAACCAGCCCGTTCGCAATGTAGAAGTTGCCGTAGCTGGCGGGGAGGCGCTGCCCCTCGAAGACGACAGGCGCGGGCATCGGCAATTCAACAATACGCAGGGGCCTGCCATCCAGATCGCGTGCCTCCTGGAGACGCTCCAGATTCTCCTGCAACGGAAGGTGGTTTTCATCCAGGGGATTTGGCTCCGTCACGGTGACGATCGTATCTCTTGAGACAAAGCGTGTGGCGTCATCCACGTGACCATGCGTGTCGTCTCCCGCAATTCCGCGGTTCAGCCACAGGACCTTTTCCACCCCCAGGTACTCACGGAAAACCTGCTCCAGCTGCACCCGTCCCAACCCCGGATTGCGTTGCTGCACCTCGCTCAACAGGCACTCCTCGGTGGTGAGCATCAGGCCGGCTCCGTTCACGTCGATGGAGCCGCCCTCCAGCACCACGCGATGTTGCGCGACCATTGGCTTCCACTGCGGAAGATGTTCGCTCTCCGCGACGTGCGCCGGAATCTGGTCATCGTGCCGCCAGTTGTCATACTTCGCCCAGGCATTGAACTTCCAATTCGTAACCGCCAGTGATTCTTTTTGCGTGACAAAGATCGGGCCGGAGTCGCGCATCCATACACGGTCTGTCTGCCAATGGTGAAAGCGTATGCGGTTGAGCTCCGCGCCCACGCGCCCAAGAATGCCGCGTGCCCGCTTCTCCGCTGCCGCATCGTTTACCAGGATGTGCACCATCTCAACCCGCGAGAGATGAAAGACAATGTCCGCGTAGACCCAGGGGATGGGGTGGAACCTTCCCGGCCAGTCTTCGGAATTATGTGGCCACGCAATCCACGTGGCGGAATGTTTTTCCCACTCCGCCGGCATGCGATAGCCGAGTTCACGCGGCGTCTTTGCGGTGTCGATCTTCGTGTTCACTTTTCGAGTCCCGGGGTGTCGAGAAAGCGATTCACAATAGGACTATAGGCGTCGATGCGGCGGTCGCGTAGAAACGGCCAGTTACGGCGTGTATCCTCAAGCAGCGCCAGGTCGACCTCGCCGATCAAAATCTCTTCCTTGTCATGCGAGGCCTTGGCTATGACGCGGCCAAACGGGTCGGCAATAAATGAGCCGCCCCAGAACTCCAGGCCCGCGCCCTGGACGCGATTTCCGCGCACATCTCCGTGCTCCATGCCCACGCGATTGACGGCAGCGACGTAGACTCCGTTTGCAATAGCATGGGAGCGCTGAATCGTCTGCCATGCGTCGTACTGCGCTTCTCCGAACTCCGCCTTTTCCGCCGGATGCCAGCCGATTGCCGTGGGGTAGAAGAGCACATTCGCCCCCTGCAGCGCCGTGATGCGCGCACCTTCGGGATACCACTGGTCCCAGCAGACGAGTGTGCCTACTTTGCCGACCGCGGTTTCAAAGGAGCGAAAGCCAAGGTCGCCTGGCGTGAAGTAGAACTTCTCGTAATAGAGGGGATCGTCCGGGATATGCATCTTGCGATAGAGCCCGGCGATCGATCCATCCGTGTGCAGGACTACTGCCGTGTTGTGATACAGGCCAGCCGCGCGTCGCTCAAAGAGGGAAGCGATGACTACTACTCTCTCCTCGCGAGCCACCGCGCCGAGGCGTTCCGTGCTGGGGCCGGGGATGGGTTCGGCTACGTCAAAGAGGGCGATGTCTTCCCGCTGGCAAAAATATTGAGCGCGGAAGAGCTCCGGCAGGCAAACAATGTTGGCGCCAGCGCGGGCAGCTTCGCGAACACGGTCTGCGGCCTTGTCGAGATTCGCATCGGGGTCCGGGCCGCAGCTCATTTGCACCAGTCCAACGCGATATTTCATCTTCTTCATCATTGCGTTTCCATCTCCGGCGGTTAGCTTGCAAACAAAAGGCGCAGGCCGCTACAGGCCCGCGCCCGCATCGTGAACTCACTCTTATTCGAAGATCAGAACGGCGGCCGCCAGCACCGTCGTCCACAAACCATGCTTATCGCCAACTGCACTTTGCGTAACGTTGGCGGTACGCACGATCTTATTTGAGATGCGATAGATCTCCTTCTTTTCATCCCAGCTCTTGTCGGGATCGAACTCAACATCGAGCGTGGTCGCAAGCATCTCGGCGGCGAGCTCTTCGGCATATTCGCCGGCCTGTTCCTCCGTCTCGCCAAAGCTGTGGTGCTCGCTCAGATAGCCGTAAGTATTACGATCCGACGGAATCGCTACCCCAATGCTCGAGGCCACCAGGCGATGCGGCTCACGAGTGGAATTCTCCGCCACAACCGCGAAGACAACTTCGCCGGGATTGAGATACGTGAGCCCATCCTTGCGAGGAATCAGCCTGGCCTGCGGTGGAAAGATCGACGATACGCGGACCAGGTTCTGGGCAGCAATGCCCGCATCGCGGAGAGCCATTTCGAACGAGGTCAGGCGCTCTTTGTGTCTGCCGACTCCCTTGGTAAAGAACAGTCGCTTCGGGACCATGCTTTTGCCCAATTCGAAACCTCCAGTGGGGCGCATTCGATACGGAACTCGCCTGCCCCGCAAAAAGTAACACATCGCTGGCCTGCGGAAAACAATCTTCCGCCATCTACACTCTGTTTCTACGATAAATCCTCGGGGCATGGGTGGGATGGCAGACGAGAGAATTTTTCACCCTCGCAGCGAATTGTCAGGCTGCGGACCGTGCGAGTGACGCGTTTATCCTCGCGCACTTCGCTGCTTCGATTGCCACCTCTTCTGTGCTGGTGTTAGCCTGCAGTTGTCTTTAGGTGCGCGTTGCGCCCATCTTTCCTCGGAGAATTACAAATCCATGAAGAAGAGCTATAACGGATTGTCTTTGCCGGAAGGCGGAGAGGCAATCCAGTATTCCGACGGCAAATATCTTGTGCCGGATCATCCCATCATTCCATTTATTGAGGGCGACGGAACGGGTCGCGATATCTGGCGTGCGTCGCAACGAGTGTTCGATGCCGCCGTCGCAAAGGCCTACGGTGGCAAGCGATCCGTCAAGTGGTTTGAAATTTTCGCTGGGGAGAAGGCCTTCCGCGCCTTCAAAAACTGGCTCCCGGACGACTCTGTGGAGGCTGCGCGCGATCTGCGTGTCTCCATCAAGGGCCCGCTGACGACTCCGGTGGGTGGTGGCATTCGCTCGTTGAACGTGGCGTTGCGGCAGACTCTCGATCTTTACTCCTGCGTGCGGCCGGTGAAGTACTACAACGGTGTGCCGTCTCCGGTGAAACATCCTGACAAACTGAACGTGGTGATCTTCCGCGAAAACACCGAAGACGTCTACGCCGGTATCGAGTTTCGCGAGGGCACGCCCGAAGCTGCGCGGTTGATCGAGTTCTTGAATAACGATCTGCTGAAGGGGACCAAGAAACGTGTTCGCGAGGATTCGGGCGTCGGCATCAAGCCGATGTCGATCTTCGGCACCAAGCGACTGGTCCGCGCCGCAATCCGTTATGCGCTGCAAAATGGGCTCAAATCCGTCACGCTGGTGCATAAGGGCAACATCCAGAAGTTTACCGAGGGTGCCTTCCGTGAGTGGGGCTATGAAGTTGCGGTCGAGGAATTCCGCGATGCCGTGGTGACCGAGCGCGAGAGCTGGATTCTTGGCAACGTGGAATCGAATCCCAGTATCACGGTGGAGCAGAACGCCGCCCTCATCGAGCCGGGCCTGGAGTTTGGCAACGACGATTACCGCAAGACGCTTTATGCCGAGGTCAAACACGTTCTGGATTCGATTGGCGCGACCCATGGCGGTGGCAAATGGAAGACGAAGCTCTTGATCAATGATCGCATCGCCGACTCCATCTTCCAGCAGGTGATTATCCGGCCCGAGGAATACAGCGTGCTGGCGACTCCAAATCTCAATGGCGATTACATATCCGATGCATGTGCCGCACAGGTTGGCGGACTCGGCATTGCTCCCGGCGCGAACATCGGAGATGGTTATGCGGTGTTTGAAGCAACTCACGGTACCGCACCAAAGTATGCCGACAAGGACGTTATCAACCCTGGCTCGGTGATCCTCTCGGGAGTGATGCTCTTTGAGTTTCTGGGGTGGAATGAGGCCGCGAAACTGATCGAGAGCTCGCTTGAGAAAACCATTCAACAGAAGTACGTCACCTATGATTTTGAACGGCAAATGCAGGGTGCCACTAAAGCGAAGACCAGCGAGTTTGCCAGCCGCATGATTGAAAACATGTAGGACCTCGTGGTGAGTTGGAGAGAGACAGACAGAGTTTTGGAAAAGGAGAAATATGCGTAAGAAAGTAACTATTGTGGGTGCAGGAAATGTTGGGGCGACTGCCGCCCATTGGATTGCCGCGAAGGAACTGGCGGATGTTGTCTTGATCGACGTGGTGGAGGGCGTGCCGCAGGGCAAGGCGCTCGATCTGCTGCAGGCGATGCCTGTCGAGAAACGCGATTCGAATATCGTGGGAACCAATGATTATGCGGATACGGCCAACTCTGACGTTGTCGTGATCACGGCAGGGATCCCCCGTAAGCCGGGCATGAGCCGCGATGACCTGTTGATGACCAACTACAAGATCATGGCAGATGTGGTCTCGAAGGTGATCGCCTATTCGCCCGATTCTATTCTGATCATCGTCTCGAATCCTCTGGACGCCATGGCCCAGACAGCGTTCAAGCTGTCGAAGTTCAACCGTGAGCGGGTCATCGGCATGGCCGGTGTGCTGGATTCGGCACGCTTCCGCACGTTTATCGCTGAAGAATTGAAGGTTTCGGTGGAAAACGTAACAGCGTTTGTTCTTGGCGGCCACGGAGACACGATGGTTCCGCTGCCGCGCTACTCGACGGTTGCCGGAATTCCCATCACCGAGCTGATGGATGCAGACACCGTGGCTCGCCTGGTCCAGCGCACTCGAGACGGCGGAGCGGAAATCGTCAAACACCTGAAGACCGGAAGCGCATACTACGCGCCCTCTGCCTCCGCGGTGGAGATGGTCGAAGCGATTCTGAAGGACAAGAAGAAGATTCTGCCCTGTGCGGCGTATCTTGAAGGCGAGTACGGCATTCAAGGTCTGTATGTCGGTGTGCCGTGCAAGCTTGGCGTTCGCGGCCTGGAGCAGATCATCGAAATCAAACTGACAGACGAAGAAGCAGCGGCACTGCAGAAGAGCGCCCACGCCGTGAAGGAACTTTGCGCCGTGATCGGCGTTTAAGCATCCTTACCCTCGCGTGGTGAGTTTGTTGGTGTGGCCGTTCCTCCCGGAACGGCCATGCTGTCTGCGCGGAAGGGAAGAGGGCTCTACTGATGCTCGCCGCTGTGTTCGGGATTGGATCCGGGCTCGGGAAAATCTGTATCCTCCCCATCCGGAGGTTTGCCTTCACCTCGGTGAACATTCTGGCCGGTAAGGGAGTTCTCATTTGGGGTAGCTGGCCGGTCGTATTCTACGGCTCCCTTGCAAGCATCCGCATCGGGCTGTTTCGGCGTATTCGTCATGCGGATGGAGATGATGGAATTGCGTTCCGTGTTGTCTCGTTTCCCAAAAGAATAGGGCAGCCGAAGCTGCCCTGTCTGGCGATTCCTACCCTAGCGCTTTATTGCTCGCGCGCTGCGGAGGGTTTTGGTGAAATGCGCACTCCCATGGCATTCAGCTTGGTTCGAGCCTGCTGGGCCTCCGGAGTCTGCGGGTACCGCTGGATCAGGCTGCGCAACTCCCGCGCGCCGGGCTCCCGTTGATTCAACGCAAGCAGAGATTCAGCCTTGCGCAGCTGCGCGGCCGGTGCCTTGGGGCTTCCCGGGAACTGCTCCAATACCGCATCGTATCCCTTGATCGCTGGCTGATACTTGCCCTGGCGATAGGAAATTTCGGCGATGTAGAACTGCGCGTTTCCCGCCAGGTCTTCGTGAGGATAGTACTTAATCACGTCGCCAAACTCAGAGGTTGCGAGTTCATACTTGGCCGAGTTGTAATCGCGCAGCCCACTTTGGTAGAGCTGCTGCAAAGGAGGGGCAGGAGACGTAGCAGGAACCATTCCGCCCGTCGCGTTATCCCCTGCGGGAGGAGCCCCGCCTGGCATGCCTGCTGCTCCGGCGGAGCCTGGAGTCGAGTTCAGATTCGACATCTGGGCCTGCATATCTTGGAGTTGCTTGTCGATACGGGCAATGCGCGCCTTTAGCTCATCGATCGAATCGTTCACCGACTGAACCTGGCCGGAAAGACCGTCCATCTTTTGGCTGACACCATCCGTCTGTGTCTGGAGCTTGTTCTGAAGGGCGGTGACGGTTGCGGACATCTTATTGACGCTGTCCGCGGTCTGCTCTACCAGATGCTGTAGAACTCCCATGCGCTCATCGTTGGTGGTCTGTAGATGCTGGATTGCATCCTGAAGCTGCTGAACCTGAGTTTGCAGCTGGATCATTTCCTTGGATACAGCATGCGCGCGTGGCGCTGGCAGGAGAAGGGCAAGAGCGGCAAATGAGACGAGACTGAGACTCTGAAAGCGCATGTGGGGTTCACCTTGCGTGGATGTGGAGAACGTTGCGGCAGCATCCAAGATGGATGCTGCCGCAGAAGAGACTACTTATCCAGGGCAAACTGGGCGCGGCGATTCTGCTGCCAGCAGCTCTCGTCGTGCTCGGAGCAGAACTGCTTCTCCTTGCCATAGCTGACGACGCGCAACCGGTCTGGGCTGACGCCGGCGTTTGCCAGGGCCTGCTTGGCTGCATTGGCGCGATTCTCACCGAGTGCCAGGTTGTATTCGGTCGATCCACGCTCGTCGCAGTATCCGCCAACCACTACCTTCACCGTCGGATGCGCCACGAAGAAGCTGGCATCCTTGGAGACGGTCGCCTGCGCGTCGCCGCGCAGATCGTAGCTGTCGTAGTCGTAGAAGACATCCTGAACATTCTGATGGAAGGTGTTTTCATCGACGACATCGGCGTTGCTTACCACAGGCGCCGGCGTGTTGACCGTAACGCGCGCGGTTGCATCCGCAGATCCACCCGCGCCACGGGCGATCAGGTGATAGTTGGTAGAAGCCGTCGGATTGACGGTCTGTGTGCCTTCTGCACTGACAGTGCCAAGGCCTTCGATCGAGACGTCCGTCGCATTGGTGGTGCGCCATGCGAGAACGACTTTATCTCCCGCAGTGACTGCAGTCGGTGTTGCCGTAATCTCAGCTGTGGGCGCCGGTGTTACTTCGGCTGGTGGCGGCGGTGGCGGTGGTGCTTCTGCCTTCTTCTTGCCGCAACCTACGGCAAATGCAAGTGAAACAAGAATTACGAACGAAACCAAATACTTCAGCTCTTTTTCGATCACGGTCTCCTCCTGAGGAGAGAATTAAAGAGGATTTAAACCACCAAGCATTGCGTCACGCAAGAAATGCTCACCTGTCACGCGTAAATTAGTTTACTTCCAATAACACGGAGTAACAAACTGACTTCTATTTCCAACTCCAGTTTGGCATTGAATTATTCCCACTATGAGTCAGAGGATGTTGCTCTGTTCCGTCGGCAAGCATCGTCCATATTTCAGACTGACCGCCTTCTCTGCGTTCGAAGACGATATGCCGGCCATCGGGAGACCAACTGGGGAAATCATTGCGGCCAGCGTCATGTGTCAGCTGCAGCCAACGCTTGCTGGCAATATCCATGACGTAGATATCCTGTCCTCCGGGTGCGCCCGGTCCATACTTGCGATCCCATGCGAAGGTGAGGAATTGGCCGTTGGGAGACCAGGATGGTGAGGTGGCATAGCCTCCATCAGTCATGCGCTGCACGTCGCCGCCATCGGAGTCCATGATGTAAATCTGTGGCAGACCAGTGCGGCCGCTGCACCACGCGAGCTGCGACCCGGTCTTCGGGTTCCATGCCGGCGATACGTCCGGCCCTTGAAAGTTTGTCAGCCGCCGTGCATTCGTGCCCGAGGCATCCGAAACCCATATCTCAGGGTCGCCGGAGCGGCTGGAGGAAAATGCCAGCTTGGTGCCGTCGCCAGACCATGCAGGAGACAGGCTGGTATTTCCTGCGGAGGGGAAGGCGATCAACCGGTTCAACTCGAGCGAAAATATACGAATCGTCCAGCCAGCTCTGTTGAGCGAGGAGAACGCGATGCGCGAATTGTCCGGCGAAATGCGAGGCGAGATGGAGACCTGCCCGAGATGCGTGACCGGATGCTGTCCCTGTCCGTCATAGTCCATCGCCCAGATCTCTTTGGTGCCGGAGCGCGACGAGACGAAGTAGATCTTTGTCTCCGCAATTCCATTCAGGCCGCCACCAAGGCGCAGGATGATCTCATCCGCAAAGCGGTGCGCAATCAGGCGCGCATTATCCTGCGTTGCAACTTCGTTGTATTGCTTGCCGAGCACCTGTGGCGACTGCTCATTCTTTACATCGAAGAGCCATCCATAAACCACGATCCTGCCGCTATGTACGGAGAGCGCGCCAAAGGTCACCATGGCTGCATTCGCGGGAGCATCGGACCACTGCTTCAGGCTGATCTCCTGGGGAGAACCAGGAGTCACCGTTGGAGCCAGGCTCTTCGAAACCATATCGAAGATGCCGGCGTTGCTCAGATCGTTAAAGAGTGTTGTATCGAATGTGTTCTTCAGCGGCGGGGTCTGGGGATCGGTGGAGGCTGGCTTGAAGTCTGCTACTGCCAGGCGGATACGTTCGACGCCCAGGTTGGTCCCGGTCTTCACCCAGTCCTGCGCATTCGCGCGCACTGGATTTGCGAGCACAGAAAAACTCAGCAGCAGAAGGAATGCGCAAGCTAGATGTTGAATCTTTTCGCGGGTCGTCATTTTCATGAGCGGGGACTCGATGTCGAAACCTCTCCGTGTTAGTGATTCGGGTGCATGTAAGTAAAAGTGTACGCCACGGTCAGGCTGCTCCCGTTGTATCCCGGGGGCAGGGGACCGAAGGTATCAACACGCTGCACAGCGCGCAGCGCCGAAGAATCCAGTGTTGCTGATCCACTCGATGTCGCGATGCGAACATTGCTCGGGCTGCCATCCCGCGACAAGGTAAACGTGACGATAGCCTCCCGCCCCTCGGCTGTATGCGGATCTACTTCAGGCGTATACCAGGAATCGCGGACCTTGCGCTGAATGATGGCTACATACCAGCCAAATCGCGAACCGAAATCTCCCGCGGCGGAGACGGGATTGCCGCCGGCGCCGCTGCTGCCTGCCGTGGAGCGGGCCATATGCGACGGCGTGCCCTCGCCATACTGTGCGCGGTTCTCCTGCTTTGGCGGCGGCTGTTTTCCAGGAGGCACAGGCTTTGGCGGCGTCTTTGCCTTCTCTGTGCTCTTGCTCTTTTCAGGAGCGGGCTTCGCCTTCTCCTGCTTGGTGGCGATGGGAATTGCTTTTTCTTCGACCTTCTCTTCTGCCTTTGGTTGCGGAGGCGCAGGAGAGGGACTCGGCGTCTCGGTCGCGAGAACATTTTCGGAAGGTGGATGATCCTGCGGCAGTGGAAGCGAGGGCGCGGAGCTGACCAGCGTGGCGGAGATGGCGCCGCCGGCGTTGGCGTCTCCCCACGTGTTGTGGTGGAAGAGTCCTTCCAGCAGCCCAATGCCGAGAAATGCCGCGGCAATCATCAGGTGCAGAAAGGCAGAGCGGAGCAGAGGAACGCCGTAGGCTTCCTTTCTATCCAGCGCATCTTCTCGTTCGGCTATTTCTGCCATCCGGCTACTTCGCGGCTCCGTTTTCAATCGGCTGGGTGACGATGCTGATGTTGGTAATGCCTGCCTGCTTTACCGCATCCATCACTGAGGCGAAGGCCCCGAAGGGGACGCGTTGGTCCGCGCGCAGGTAGATGATCTGCTTGCTGGGGTCACCCCGGGAGACGCGCAACCGCTGCGGGAGTTCGTTGACGTTGATGGGTTGATCCCCGAGAAACACGCGCTGATCCCGGTCGATCGTGAGCACTTGCCGCTGCTCCGTGATCTCCTTCACCGTTTTGGTCTTCGGCACGGCGACATCGATGCCGGATTGCAGCACCGGTGCCGTGATCATGAAGATGATCAGCAGAACAAGCACAACGTCGACCAGCGGAGTAATGTTGATATCCGCCAGCGAGGTCTGTGTCCGGCCGTTGTTACTTGTGAAGGCCACGCACGGCCTCCCTCTCGATCGGGTCGGTGCCTGCGCGCAGGCTGATCTCTTCCATGCTGTTCAGCAACTCGCGGGAGAAATCGTCAAGACGTGCACCGAATTCGCGCAAACTCGATCCGAACGTGTTGTATGCGATCACCGCGGGAACAGCCACCAGCAATCCTGCGGCGGTGGTGATGAGTGCCTCGGAGATGCCGGGAGCCACCGCACGCAGCGTTGCGGCACCCGCAGTCCCCAACCCGTGAAAGGCGTCGACGATACCCATGATGGTGCCGAAAAGCCCGACGAAGGGCGAGACCGCTCCGATGGTGGCAAGCGAGGGCAGGCGCGACTCCATCACCGTAAGAGCTTCACTGGAGGCAGTCTGCGCTGCGCGTTCGAGGGCGGTAATATTACGCGGCGGCCCTGAGCCTCCGGTCTGGCGGCGGTACGTCTCGTAGACTTCATCGAAGACATTCACCAGCGGGCTGGGCTTGAACTCTTCGCTGAGCGCTGCGATCTCTTGCAGACGGCTGGCTTTGCGGAAGGCGCGAAGAAAGCGCCGGCTCTGTCTGCGGGCCCGCTTAAAACCAGTCCACTTGCTGAAGATGATAGCCCACGAGTAGATGCTGGCCAGCAACAGGACGATGAGGACAGAGAAGGCGACCGGTCCGCTTTGCTGGACCATCTCGATGATGGCGCTGCTGTTTCGAGGCGCGTCCGGAATCGCGGCGTCGCCCTGCTGCAAATAGACGAGGAGGAGTGCTACGGGGATATGTGTCATTGCCTCGCATTCAACGTTAGCAGAGGAATGAGCTAGAACCAAGGCGAGGGACGAAGATTAAAGCGGATATCCGAAAGACGCTCCACATGTCGTTGCAAATGGGAGGCATCGCACGTGCTATGCTTCGCTCGGATTCTCGATTGCGGAATCAGCGGAAATATCTGTTTTTACAATACGCTATCGAAGAGTAACTGATGCTGAGGCGCGACGATGCTGCTCGAATTGCGGGCTGAAAATTACGCTGTCATTGACCATGCGATTGCGGTCTTCGGGCCGGGGCTAAACCTATTGACCGGCGAAACCGGCGCCGGCAAGTCGATTCTTGTGGATGCCCTGGCGCTGCTGATGGGCGAAAAAGCCTCGTCCGACGTTGTGCGTCACGGCGCGGACAAGGCTGTGGTTGCCTGCGTCTTCGAGAGCACGCCGGGTGCGGAGCAGATCCTTGAAGAGAACGGAATCGATCCCGATGGCAGTGAAATCATCCTGCGGCGGGAAATTCAGGGGAATGGCAAGGGCCGCGTCTATGTGAACAACCAGCCGGCAACGGTGTCGGTCTTGCGGCATCTGGCGCCGGAACTTGCGCTGGTGCATGCCCAGAGCCAGACGCTGGGAGCCTTTGACCAGGCACAGCAGCGTGGCCTGCTGGATCGCTATGCCGGCTGCCAGCTCGAGCCTGTCGCCGCTGCCTACACGGCGTGGCGCGAGGTGCAGAACCGGCTGCAGGCGATGGAGCGCGACGAGCAGGATCGCCTGCGCATGGTGGATCTGTGGAGCTTTCAGCAGAAAGAGATCGACAGCGCGCGGCCAGTTCCGGGAGAGGATGAAGCCCTGGAAACCGAGCGCCGGGTATTGGCGAATGCGGAGAAGCTCTATACCGCCGCGATGGGAACTTACGATGCGCTCTACGAAGGCAGCGCGAGCGCGGAGGCCGCCCTGGGTGCTGCGCTGAAGCATCTGGAAGAGGTAGCTCGCTACGACGGCAGGTTTGCGGATGCAACGCAGCAGCTTCTCTCCGCCCGCGCCGTGGTTGGCGATGTGGGCGAGACGATGCGTGCCTATGCCGAAGATATTCAGGCATCTCCAGAGCGCCTGGGCGAAATTGAAGATCGCCTGGAGGTTCTGGACCGTTTGAAGCGCAAGTATGGACCGAAGCTGGAGCAGGTCATCGCGCACGGAGAAGAGGCGGCGAGAAAGCTGGAAGAGATCGAGAACCGGGACGAGATCCTGAAGCATCTGCGAGTCGAACTGGCCCAGGCGGCAGAGGCCTATCGCGCTGCCGCGACGGCACTTACCAAAATGCGCAGCAGTGCGGCCAAAAAGCTGGAGAAGCTCGCGGAAGCCCAAATCAACAGTCTTGCTATGAAGGTCCTGTTCAGCATTCGAGTCATCGACTCTCCGCAGGAGAGCGCATGGACGGCGCACGGATGGGACCAGGTGGAGTGCCGCATTGCCACCAACGCAGGAGAGCCGCTGAAGCCTCTCGACGAGATCGCGTCCGGCGGCGAAATGTCTCGTGTCCTTCTGGCGCTTAAGGTCTCCGTGGAGGAGGGGGCGAGCCAGGCTCGCGGCGGCCGCAGGACAGCCATCCCGCGGACGCTGGTGTTTGATGAGATTGACATCGGGATCGGCGGACGCGCGGCCGAGGCGGTGGGGCAGAAGCTGAAATCGCTCTCGCGTACGCAGCAGGTGCTGTGCGTTACTCATCTGCCGCAGATTGCAGCTTTTGCCGATCAGCACTTCTTAATTGAGAAACGCGAACAGCAGGGGCGGACCAAAACGGCGATCCGCCTGCTCGACGAGGCATCCCGCACAGAAGAGGTGGCACGCATGCTGAGTGGCGCCAGGTTAACGGAAACCTCCATGCGCCACGCGGAGCAGATGTTGAAGACGAGCCGCTAGAATCAGTTCCGGGCTGGGCCGGGTTGCGTGGCAGGGCTTTGAAATCAAGGCATTGGAATCAATAGGTTAGCCCCAGCCTGCTAGGTTCGGAAGCAGATCCTTCGCTGCGCTCAGGATGACAAGCCGTTGGCCTCAGCGTGGCCGGGGTTCGAAACGCCGGCCGGAAACCGGGCGGATGCCTGCTGCGATATTCCGTTCTGACGGGGTCCAGCTTGATATACTGGGGACTGTGACAGCCAACACTTTTGAACCTAATCCTGCCGGTAATCAAGAGGATTCCCCCGTGACCGAGAAGCGTATTCTCCTCCTGAAGCCTCGCGGCTTCTGTGCCGGTGTCGTTCGCGCCATCGATGTTGTCAAGATTGCATTGGAGACCTTCGGGGCTCCTATCTACGTGCGTAAGGAAATCGTGCATAACCGGTTCGTTGTGAATGAACTGGCAGCCAAGGGCGCCATCTTTGTCGACGACATCGATGATGTTCCAGCCGGTATGCGGGTGATTTACAGCGCGCATGGCGTATCTCCCGCTGTCCGCGATCGCAGCCGTGAGCGCGGACTCAAGGTGATTGACGCGACCTGTCCACTGGTCACCAAGGTCCACGTGGAAGCCGTCAAGTTTGCCCGTCAGGGGTACTCGCTGGTGCTGATCGGGCATCGCGATCATGACGAAATTGAAGGTACGCTGGGCGAGGCTCCGGATGCGACGCAAGTCGTCTCGAATGTCGCTGAGGTGGCCGCCCTTACGGTGCCGGATCCGAACCGTGTGGCTTATCTGACGCAGACGACCTTGAGCCTCGACGAGGCGCGGGACATTATCCACGCCCTGAAGGAGAAGTTTCCGAATATCGTGGGGCCGCATTCGCAGGACATCTGCTATGCGACGGAGAATCGCCAGGTGGCGGTGAAGAATGTCGCCCATCAGGCGGACCTGGTTCTGGTTGTGGGTTCGACGAACAGCTCGAACTCGAATCGGCTGGTGGAAGTTTCCAGCAATCTGAGCACGCGCGCTTTCCTGATCGAGGATTCGGGCAGCATCAAGCCGGAATGGCTGGAAGGCGTGAACACGGTTGCGTTGACTGCGGGTGCCTCCGCTCCTGAGGTCCTGGTCGAGCAAGTCGTGAAATATTTGCAGCAAATTGGATTCGGGAGCGTCGAAGAAGTAGAAGTTATGCCGGAGAATGTTCGTTTTGGGCTGCCGCCGGAGATTGTCCAGGCAATCGCAGCCGCTCCCGCGAGTGTGTCGAACTGACCCGACGCCCGCCTTTAAGGGAACTCACCAGGTCTGTTATGGAAATATGGGCATAACTTTGGGAAGCTCACATCTAGGAGTGCCGAAGTTCGGACGTATCGATGCCGGCCTCGATCAGGTGGCGGAAGCCATCGACAAATCGAAAGACTGGCTCTTCGCGCAGCAGCACGCTGATGGCTATTGGTGCGGTGAATTGGAAGCCGACTCCATGCTTGAGGCGGACTACATCTTCGCCCACTATCTTCTGGGGACAGGAGATCCGGGCAGGCTGGAGCGTGCGCTAAACGAGATACTTCGTTATCAGAATGAAGACGGCGGCTGGAGTATTTATCCCGGCGGCCCGTCAAATATCAGTCTCGCGGTCAAATGCTATCTTGCCTGCAAGCTGATGGGAATTACGCAGTTGGATCATCCAGTCCTGGCGAAGGCCAGGGAGTGGATCCTGGCGAATGGCGGCGTGGTCGAGTGCAACACGTTTACCAAGATCTATCTCTGCTCGCTGGGCCAGTATGAGTACGATGCGGTTCCGGCTGTCCCGCCGGAGATGGTGCTGTTCCCCAAGTGGTGCTACTTCAACATCTACGAGATTTCTTCGTGGTCGCGGGACATTGTCGTTCCGTTGTCGATCGCGTATGCGAAGAAGCCGTTCAAGAAGCTGGCGCCCGAGCAGTGCATCGATGAGCTTTTTGTGGGAGGGCGCGCGAACGCGAACCTTCATCCGCGCTGGGATCGCAAGAAGATCTTTGGTTGGCGCAACTTCTTCCTTCTCCTGGACCGCATCGCCCACTGGGCTGAGCGGGTTCACATCCGTCCGCTGCGGGCGATTGCCCTGAAGAAGGCGGAGAAGTGGATACTGGAGCGGCTGGAGATGAGCGATGGCCTGGGAGCGATTTATCCCGCCATGTTGAACGCCATCGTGGCATTGCGCTGCCTCGGCTACTCGCTCGATGATCCGCAGTTGATTCGTGCGCTGGACGAGTTTGAGAAGCTGGGCATCGACGAGCCGAACGGAACCCCGGAGTATCCCACGCCGACCTTTCGCATGCAGCCCTGTTTGTCGCCGGTATGGGACACGGCGCAGGCGGTCTTTGCGCTGGGCGAAGCAGGGGTTGCGCGCAACGATCCTCGCTTGTTGAAGGCTGCCGACTGGATGCTCTCCAAGGAAGTGCGGCACAAGGGCGACTGGGCGGTGAAGGTTCGCAATACGGAGCCGGGCGGCTGGTACTTCGAATTCAACAATGAGTTTTACCCGGACGTGGACGACTCCGCGCAGGTGCTGCTGGCGCTGAACAAGGTGGATAATCCGCGCGAGCGCTATCAATACGATGTCTCGCGGCGCGCCCTGGACTGGATCTTTGCCATGCAGTGCAAGAACGGTGGCTGGGCCAGCTTCGATAAAGACAATACGAAGATGGTCTTCCAATACATTCCGTTTGCCGATCACAATGCCATGCTCGATCCGCCGACGGTCGATATCACGGGCCGCGTGCTGGAGATGCTGGCGACCTATGGCTATACGGCAAAGGACAAGCGCATCGAGCGGGCTATCAAGTTCATTTATTCCGAGCAGGAGCCGGACGGAAGTTGGTTTGGCCGCTGGGGTGTGAATTACATCTACGGCACCTTCCTGGTATTGCGCGGGCTGGAGGCGATCGGAGTCGAGCAGAACGAACCGCAGATTCAGCAGGCGGCCGAGTGGATCCGTTCCATTCAGAACGCCGATGGCGGCTGGGGTGAGACCTGCGGCAGCTACGACGATCCGACGCTGCGTGGCGAGGGGCAGAGCACTCCGTCCCAGACTGCCTGGGCGTTGCTCGCACTGCTCGCGGCGGGCGATATCCGCAGCGACTCTGTCGCCAAGGGTGTCCGCTGGCTGCTGGAGAAGCAAGAGGAAGACGGAGGCTGGGACGAAAGCATCGGCTCCGGTTCGACCAAACAGGCAATCATTACGGGCACCGGATTCCCCCGGGTGTTCTACCTGGCCTATAAGCTGTATCGGAATTACTTCCCATTGCTGGCGTTGACCAACTATCGCCGGGCAATGGAACGAGCGGCCTGAGCAGGCGAAGCGGCAGGTACGCAAAGGAGATCGGATTCAATGGCAGTTCCTATTTCGCAGATGTGGACGGTTGCGAGCTACGTGCTCCGGCAGAGGGCGAGTGGCCGCAAGCGCTACCCGCTCGTCTTGATGCTGGAGCCGCTCTTCCGCTGTAACCTGGCCTGTGCCGGCTGCGGCAAGGTGCAGTATCCCCCGCATATCCTGAAGAAGGAGCTCACGCCGGAAGAGTGCTTCAAGGCGGTCGAAGAGTGCGGCGCGCCGATGGTGAGCATTCCGGGCGGCGAGCCCCTGCTGCATCCGCGGATCGTCGAGATTGTGGATGGCTTGATTGCCCGCAAGAAGTACATTTACCTGTGCACCAATGCGCTGGAGTTGAAGCGCCGCCTGCCGGAGTTCAAGCCGTCGAAGTATCTGACGTTTTCCGTTCACCTGGACGGGCAGCGGGAGCATCACGACTTCTCCGTGTGCCGTGAAGGCGGATACGACATTGCGACCGAGGGAATTCGCGAGGCCGTGAAGCGCGGCTTCCGTGTGACCACGAATGCGACGTTCTTTGACGGTACCGATCCCAACAGTGTTCGCGCCTTCTTTGACGAGGTGATGGCGATGGGGGTCGAGGGCATCGTGCTCTCGCCGGGCTACTCGTATGAGAAGGCTCCGGACCAGCACCGCTTCCTTGGCCGCGCCCGTACGCGCCGCTTGTTCCGGGCGATTCTTTCGAATCGGAAGCCTAGCTGGAAGTTCAATATGTCGCCGCTGTTTCTCGAATTTCTGATGGGCAAGCGCGACTACCAGTGCACCGCCTGGGGCATGCCTGCCTACAACATCTTCGGATGGCAGAAGCCCTGCTACCTGCTGCAGGATGGTTACGCGGATTCGTTTGCCGAGCTGCTGGATACCACCGAATGGGAGAATTACGGCACGGAGAGCGGCAATCCCAAATGCGCCAACTGCATGGTGAGCTGCGGATATGAGGCTTCGGCGGTGAATGATGGATTCGGTTCGCTGCGGGGCTTCCTCGCAATGGCCAAGGCCGCTATCTTCAACCGCTATCCCGATCGTGGTGCGCTGGAACTGCTGAATGCGCCGATTTCCAATACGCCGCAGCTCGTCCACATTGGGACCGGCGACGCCGGTAAGCAGGAGAGCCTGGAGGAGACCCGCGCATGACGACGGACACGAGCCACATCGATCCAAACGCTCTGGAAGTCGCGCCGGGGACGGTCCACGAGGAGCTCCAGGGATGGGTTCCGGAGCTGGCAACCGAGGCGGAGATCGTCAGCGCCATGGACAAGGCTTTCAGCTATCGCGGAGACGTGACCCTGACGCTGAAGGACGGAGAGCGCCTGGAGGCATACATCTTTGACCGCAGGCCGGGGAACTCGCTGCGCGAGTCGTACGTGAAGCTGTTTCCTGTGAACTCCAGCGAGAAGCGCTCGGTGCCCTACAGCGAGATCGCGCGGCTGGAGTTTAGCGGCAAGGACCGCGCCGCCGGTCATCACTGGGAGTCGTGGGTGAAGCAGTACAAGGAAAAGAAAGCGGCGGGCGAGAAGTTCGGTCTTCACCCGGAAACTCTCGATTGACCGCATGGTTGCCGCGGATGTCGTTGCCAGAGCGGGAGCACGCGCCGCTTTCCCGCGATGGGAGAACACCCGTCGCATTGGTTTCTAAGGACAACGTGACAGCAGAAGCGATCCGGCGAGGAAGTTGGAGCTTTGGGTCGCCTGCCAGCCGGGGAAGTTCGACGATTCTCCGTGTTGGCCCGAGGCAGACTCTCCAATGAAAGTATTCGTAACTGGAGCGACGGGGTTTGTAGGCAGCCACGTCGCGCATCAACTGGCCGCCCAGGGTGCGACTCTGCGCCTTCTTGTGCGCAAGACCAGCCGTCTGGAAAATCTGGAAGGAATCCCGGCAGAAACCGTAGTCGGAGATCTGCGGGATGTAGCGGCGCTGCGTTCGGCAGTATCGGGCTGCGATGCCCTGATGCACGTGGCCGCCGACTATCGACTCTGGGTTCGCGACCCGAAGGCGATGTATGCGGTGAATGTTGACGGAACCCGCGATCTGCTCCGTCTGGCACGGGAGGAGGGCGTCAGGCGAGCCGTCTACACCTCCAGCGTGGCCACAATGGGCTTCAAGACGGATGGCACCATCGTGGACGAGCGCACCCCGGTGTCGCTGGACGATATGATTGGCCCCTACAAACGTTCGAAGTACCTGGCTGAGCAGGAGGCCATTCAGGCGGCGCAGGCTGGGCAGGACGTTATTATTCTGAACCCGACGACGCCGATTGGAGCCAATGACGTCAGGCCAACTCCGACGGGTGGCATCATCGTGGATTTCCTCAACCGGAAGTTTCCTGCCTACATGGACACGGGGCTGAACCTGGTGGATGTGAGCGAGGTCGCGCGGGCCCATGTGTCGGCGTTAAGCATGGGGCGCAGTGGCGAGCGTTACATCCTCGGCGGTGAAAATCTGACGCTCAAGCAGATCCTGGATCGGATGTCCGCGATTACCGGCCTGCCTTCTCCGACGATGAAGGTGCCGATCGTGGTGGCGTTGATTTTCGCGTTCTTTGACGAGAATATTACTGGCCGGCTGATGGGCAAGGAGCCGCGTGCGACGGTGGAAGCCGTGCGTATGGGGAGGAAGTTGATGTTTGCCTCTTCGGCGAAAGCGGAACGGGAACTGGGATTCAAGGTCGTACCGGTCTATCTCGCGCTTCGTGCGGCAATCGACTGGTTTCGCGCGCACGGATACGCGCCCGCTTCATGACGCGGATTGGAGTGATCGCAGCGCTTCCGGGTGAGTTGAAGCCGCTGGTAAAGGGATGGGAGCGCAAGCCCGGCACCGCAGGCATCGCATGCTGGTCGCGCCGCGAGGACAACCGGGAATGGGTTGCAGCCTGTGCCGGAATGGGCGCCGACGCTGCAACGCGCGCCTTCGCGGAAGCAGAGCGCGAGGGGCCGCTGGGCGGGGTGATCTCGATCGGATGGGCCGGGGCTCTCGCGCCGGATTACGTTGCCGGAGAAGCCTACGCGGTAAGGGAAGTGATCGACGTAAGGACATCGGAGCGCTATGCGGCGTCCGAGTCGCCTGCAGGCGTCACGCTGGTTACGACTCCGACTGTCGCCAGTGTCAGGGAGAAGCAACGGCTGGCAAAGAGTTACAGCGCTGCGCTGGTGGATATGGAAGCGGCAGCGATTGGTAGACTGGCCCGTGCCCGGAATATTCCGTTTGCTTGTTTCAAGGCGGTAACGGACGGGGTGGACGCGAATCTGCCGGACTTCAACCCATTTGTAACCCGCAGCGGGCAGATGCGGATGCCTGCCTTTGTGCTGCACTGTGCTTTGCGGCCGTGGTACTGGGCGCCTTTGCTGCGGATGGGCAAAGACAGTGGGCGTGCCGCGGAAGCACTTGCATCGCAAGTGCTTCGTTTTCTAAACGAGCCGGCAGATCAGTGGAACGGATCAGTGGAAGAGAGATGACGACGATAACGGAAAGTAGTGTTTCGGCAGCGGTAAGGATTCCGGCAACCATGCTGGCTGCGGTGTATCGCGGCGTGAACGATGTTCGTGTGGAGACGGTTCCCGTACCGGAGATTGGCGCGGGTGAGCTGCTGATCGGGGTCAAGTCCTGCGGAATCTGCGGAACGGATCTCAAGAAGATCCATACCGGATCGCACTCCGCGCCGCGCATCTTCGGGCATGAGACCGCGGGCGTCGTGGCGGCTGTCGGTGCTGGCGTCACGAAATTTGCCGTGGGAGACCGGGTTATGGTTTTCCACCACATCCCCTGTGGCGAGTGCTACTACTGCAGGAAGAAGACCTTCGCGCAGTGCCCGGTTTATAAGAAGGTGGGCTGCACTGCGGGCTTTGAGCCGGCGGGTGGCGGTTTTGCCGAGTATGTTCGCGTGATGGACTGGATTGTGGAGCGGGGCGGGGTGGTGCGCATCCCAGAGGGAGTACCGTTTGAGCAGGCCGCCTTCGTCGAGCCGGTCAACACTTGTTATAAAGGCGTTGGATTGCTGAATTTGAAGCCGGATGAGACGGTCCTGGTCATAGGGCAGGGGCCAATCGGAATTCTGCTGGCATCCCTGGCAAAACGCTCGGGAGCCACGGTTTTGACCTCGGACCTCTATCCGGAGCGGCATCGGATTGCGGCGGCCTTCGGGCTGGACCATCCGATTCACGCCGGGGAGGCCGACGTTGTAGCGGTTGCCCGTGCGGCTACCAATGGGCGAGGCGCGGATGCTGTCATACTAGCTGTGGGCGGTAACTCGCTGATTCGCACCGCGATGGAGGCGGCGCGTCCGGGCGGCAAGGTCATGCTCTTTGCCCAGACGCAGCATGGTGAGGCGACGATCGATCCGGGCGCGGTATGTCTGGATGAGAAGGATCTGATCGGGTCCTACAGTTCGTCGGTCGAGGTACAGGACGAAGCGGCTGCCATTGTGTTCAATGGCTATGGCAGCGGCTATGATTTAACGCGGCTGGTTTCGCATCGCTTCCCGCTCGAACGTGCGGTGGAAGCGATCGAGCTGGCGTCGCAACCACAGGCTCATTCGATGAAGATCATGATTGAGCCGGGGGCTCGGAAGTAAATGTCGAAAGAAGTGACGCTGATGGAAGAAGAGATGAATGCGGCAGTCCTCTATGGACAGCAGGATGTTCGCATTGAGCGTGTACCGATTCCGCAGGCAGAACCGGGGGAGATAGTCGTCCGCGTGGGCGCTGCGCTGACCTGCGGTACGGACCTGAAGGTCTATCGGCGCGGCTATCACGCGAAGATGATTGTGCCGCCTGCGCTCTTTGGACATGAACTCGCCGGTACGGTTCACGAGGTCGGTGAGGGAGTTACCCGGTTCCAGCCAGGAACGCGCGTGGTGGCCCTGAATTCAGCGCCTTGTGGGGAATGCTACTGGTGCACGCGCCATCAGGAAAATCTCTGCGAGGACCTGCTCTTCAACAACGGAGCCTATGCGGAGTACATTCGCATCCCGGCGCGCATTGTGGAGAAGAACACGCTGGTTGTGCCGGAGGGGATGCTGCTGGAGCATGCGGCCCTGACCGAGCCCCTGGCCTGCGTGCTGAAGGGGCTGGAAGAGACGCGCGCGGTGGCCGGGGATATCGTGGTCGTGATTGGCGCCGGACCGATCGGCCTGATGTTCATGCATGCGGCAGATCTTGCGGGGATGCAGGTACTTGCTGTCGTGAAGCGGAAAGAGCAGATTGCCTCGGCAAGGCAATTTGGCGCGAAGAAGGTGGTGCAGATCGGAGCCACGGCGGATACAGTCGCGGCGATTCGCGCCTTGACGCCGCAGCATCGCGGTGCGGATGTGGCGATTGAAGCAGTGGCCACGCCCATGACCTGGCAATGGGCCGTTGACATGGTTCGCCGCGGCGGCGTGGTTAACTTCTTTGGGGGATGTGCGGCGGGCACCAAGGTGGAGCTTGACACCAACCGCCTCCACTACAATGACATCACCCTGCGAGCCACCTTTCACCACACGCCGGCGACCTGCCGCCGGGCCTTTGAGATGTTAAGCAGCGGACGCTTTGATGGCAGCCACTACATCACGAGCCACGCGCCGCTCATGGATCTGAATCAGGTATTTCATCAATTGATGGATCGGACAGCCGCCAGCATTAAGACTGCCATCATTCCATAATTAAGATCATTCATGGGAGCAAGGATGCCGGTACGGAGCGGGGAACAATCGCAGGAGGATCTGGTTGCGGAGGGGTGGGCCCGTTTGCCCGCGGAGTATCGCATGCCCGCGCAGCAGCCCTCGCTGGAGCAGGCACGCGATTACTGCCGTCGGCTGGCCGAGTCTCACTATGAGAATTTTCATGTGGCGTCGTGGTTTTTGCCGGAGCGCCTGCGGTCCCACTTCCATAGCATCTATGCGTATTGCCGCATCTCCGATGACCTTGGCGACGAGGTAGGGAATCGCGCGCAGTCGCTGGCTCTGCTGGATCTGTGGGGAGCGGAGCTGGATGCCTGTTATCGCGGAGAGACCCGGCATCCCGTCTTCGTGGCCCTGGCAGAGACGATCCGGGTCTGCGATATACCGAAGCAGCCCTTTGCCGATCTGCTGGTGGCCTTTCGGCAGGATCAGACGGTGACGCGCTTCCAGACGATGCAGGAGGTTCTGTCCTACTGCCAATACTCCGCCAACCCGGTAGGCAGGCTGGTGCTCTATGCCAGCGGGTATCGCGACGAGGAGTTGTTCCGCCTGTCGGACTTCACCTGCTCCGCTCTGCAGCTTGCTAATTTCTGGCAGGATGTCCGCGTGGATTTTGCCAAGGACCGCATCTACATTCCGGGCGAAGATATGCGCAGGTTCCATGTTGAAGAATCCGGAATCGCATCGGGGATCGCTGCGGGACACGCCAGCGAGGAGTTTATGGAGCTGATGCGGTTTGAAGTGGCCTTTGCTCAGAGGATGTTTGAACAGGGCCTGCCTCTGATCGGTAAGGTGGACCGCGAACTGGCGCTGGATCTCGATCTCTTTAGTCGCGGCGGGATGGAGATTCTTCGTGCCATCGAGCGGCAACGATACGATGTGCTGGCGTCGCGGCCCTCCCTGGGCAAGGGGACGAAGATGGCCCTGGCGGCGCGCGCGGTGGGCGGAAAGCTGCTGCCGTGGTTCCGCCTGCGCAGGGGTGCCGCGTGAGCCTGGAATTGACGGAGTGCTACGCGGTTTGCCGCGGCATTGCGCGAAGGGAAGCCAAAAATTTCTACTATGCGTTTGTGGCTCTGCCCAAGGCGAAGCGCAACGCAATCTGCGCGGTCTATGCATTTATGCGCCACGCGGACGATCTCTCCGACGACGAATCCAAGCCACACGCCGAGCGGCGGCAGGAGCTGGACGCGTGGCTGAAAGCGTGGCATGCGGCGCAGCGCGGTGAGTCCACGGAGGACCCAGTATTCATTGCCTTGCGGGATACCGCGCAGCGCTTCAACATCCCGGCAGAGTTACTCGATCAGCTCGTTGCAGGCACCACGATGGATCTTTGCTCGGAGCGCAAGCCGGGCGTGCTCGATACCTACCAGACCTTTGGCGAGCTCTATCGCTACTGCTATCTTGTCGCCTCGGTGGTGGGCCTGGTCTGTATTCGCATCTTTGGCTACAGCGACGGCAGGGCAGAGCAGTTGGCCGAGGAGACGGGCATCGCATTTCAACTGACCAACATTCTGCGGGATGTGCGGGAAGATGCGTGCCGCGGCCGTGTCTACCTGCCGCTGGAGGACCTGTCGCGATTCGGCACCTCGCCGGAGGAGCTTGCCAGTCTGCAGGATGGAAGCTCTATCCAGTCCCATCACCGCCAATTGTTGAAATTCGAAGCATCGCGCGCGCAGCACTACTATGAATCGGCGCAGAAGATGTTGCCCCTGCTCTCCCCGGACAGCCGTCCGGCAATGTGGGTTCTGGTGTCGATCTACAAGCGACTGCTGGACCACATGGAGGCGGACAACTACGACGTATTCTCTGCCAGGGTGAAGGTGCCAACCCACGAAAAGCTGTGGATTCTGACGCAGGGCGTTGGGCGCATGGTGCTTCAGGGCCTCGGGGTATAGAGGGGCTCATGGGAACAGCTTCGATCCAGAACCGGGGACAACTGGCCGCCGGAGACCGCATTCGATCCGTTACTGTGGTGGGGGGCGGAGCAGCCGGACTCGCCGCAGCCTGTGCGCTGGCAGACTCCGGCTATCACGTCGATCTGCTGGAGCGGCGAGGCTATGTCGGTGGACGAGCCTCTTCGTACGAGCACCCCGGCACGGCGGAGGTAATCGACAATTGCCAGCACATTTTAGTGGGCTGCTGCACCAATCTGATCGATCTGTATCGGCGCATCGGCGTAGAGAATAAGATTCGCTGGTTTGACCGGATTACCTTTGTGGAGCCGGGCGGCATGCGCAGTGTGCTGGAACCGTCGTGGCTGCCTGCTCCGCTGCACACCTCGCTCGCCTTCCTCCGGGCGCATGCTTTTTCCCTTGCGGACAAGCTGGCGATCTCGCGCGGATTGATGGCCTTTCTACGAGGAATTCCGGAGGACTCGGAGAAGAGCTTTGCCGACTGGCTGGTGGAAAATCGCCAGACGAAGGGCGCGATCGAACGATTCTGGAGACCGGCGCTGATCAGCGCGCTGAATGAGGATGCGGATCGCATCTCGGTTCACTACGCCGGAATGGTGATCCGGGAGATGTTTCTACGCTCTCCCGAGGCTGGCCGAATGGGCGTACCGACAATCCCGTTGAGCGATCTGTATGGTCGGGCCATGGAGTACATCCGTGTGCGGGGCGGGCAGGTGCATCTGCGCACGAACGTGGAATCTCTGACATGGAATGGGGATCGCCACTTCTGGGAGTTGCGGACGGGGGAGCCCGCGCAGTCGTTTACCAGTGACGCGGTGGTTCTGGCGCTCTCGTTCGAGGCAATGGCGAAGCTGCTTCCGCGGATGCCGCAAATGCCGGGAGTGGATGGATTGGCGGCCCGGCTCTCGCAGTTTGATCATTCGCCGATTACCAGCATCCACCTGTGGTTTGACCGGGAGATTACGGATCTGGATCACGCCGCACTGCTCGACTCGCGGATCGACTGGATGTACCACACCTCGCGCCTTCAACCCCAGCGGAAGACCGCCGACGGCAGCTACGTGGAACTGGTCTGCAGCGCCTCGCGACAGCTCACGAATCAGTCGCGGGAGGAGATTCTTGCCATGGCGATCGAGGAGTTGGGCAGGTTCTTCCCCCGGGTGCGCGAAGCGGTGCTCCGCAAAGCCGCAGTGGTGAAGGAGGTTCGAGCAACCTACTCCATCCGCCCGATGCTCGATCCAATTCGCCCCGGTCAAGGGTCGCCCTGGCCGAATGCCTTTCTTGCCGGCGACTGGACGGCGACCGGCTGGCCCGCGACGATGGAGGGTGCGGTGCGCAGCGGCTACCTGGCGGCGGAAGCGCTGACCCTGGCCGACGGTGCGCCACGGAAGATCCTGCAGCCCGACCTGGCTTCTACCGGCTTGATGCGGCTGTTCGACGAAGCATAGCGCCGTCTTTCGTTGCCAATGTTGCCAATTCGATAGATTGCTAGGGTGTAGCCGTTTCGGCTACACTCTGGGCAGAGGTGCACTATGCGTCAGGTTTCCCTTCGTGAGTTTCGTACCAGAGGTCAGAAAGCACTCGAGGACATTCCCCGCGGAGAAACCACTCTTCTGGTCGGGCAGAACGGCCCCGCTTTCTTTCTTGTCCCCGTATTCGGGGATGTTGCGCTGGAAGAGCGAGAGCTGCAGAGAGTTATTGCGAAGGCCAGTTTACGAGAGGATCAGCGCCTTGCTGCCGAGGCCGGTTTTTCTGAGGCAACTGATGAGGAGATCGAGGCTGAGATCAATCGTATTCGCGCCTCTTCGAGTACGGAGAGGGAATGCGCCTGATCGTGCTTGATTCGAACGTTCTGGTTTCCGCGCGTATCAACACTCAGGGCAGCCCTTCCAGGATTGTGAACCTGGTGCTGTACGGCGCAATACAGATAGTCACTAGCCCAAAGGTGTCCGAGGAGTACCGGGAAGTTACCAGTCGAGCAAAGTTCCATCCCTATGGATTTCCTCCACTCTGGTTGAGTGTTCTGATCAAGAACAGTCTGGTTCTCCCTGATTATGAAGTAGAGTCTTGCTCTTGTCCTGATCCGAAAGATCTGCCTTTCCTCGCGCTTGCACATGCATCCGGAGCATGGCTTGTTACTGGAAATCTCAGGCACTTCCCAGAGCAAGGCAGGAACGCTGTGATCGTACTCTCGCCGGCAGACTATCTGGTGCGTTTCAATGCAGCCACTGGACAGCGATTGGGCGGCGATGAAGCGTTGCCCTAGCCGGCCATAAGGGCGACGCCGAAGCAGACAAAGACAGCGGCCAGCCAACGGCGGCGATCGACATTCTCATGCAGGAAGAACCGGGCGGCGATGGCATTGCTCACGAAGGTGAGGGAGGCCGAGGCGGGAGCAACCAGGCTGACATTCGCGTTGCTGACGGCGAAGAGCAGAGAGAAGAAGCTGAGCGCCATACATACCACGCCCAGCAGGAAGCGGAGGTTGCCCGTCACTGCGCGAATGGCTCCGGTGAGTCCGCGCTCTGCTTTGATCACATCGAGGTCGCCGATCCTGCGCATGGCGGAGGCGGTGAGCACATCGCCGGCAGTTGCCGTGAGCACGATGGCAGCGATCATGACAGAGGCGTGCAACGCAGCAGGACTCATAGCCGCACCATCTCTTCTGCCTTGTTTACTTCCTTGTTCAGTGGCGGCTGTGCCTCTACCTGCGAATGGTCTGTATAGGACGGTCCCCGGGTGACGAAGCCCACGCCGAGCACAATCAGCACGATTCCAACCCAACGTGCGGGAGAGATCTGCTCATGCAGCCAGAAGCGGGAGAGCAGCGCAACCACCACATATCCAAATGCGGTGGAGGGGAGGACGAAGGTAAGATCGGCCCACGACAGAGCCGTGAGGTAGGACGCGAAGAATCCAAGCAGCAACAGGATTCCGGCGAAGACCCATGGGTTTGCGAGCGCATGAATCAGGCTGCCCAGATGATGCACGGAAACAGGGCCGAAGTCCTTCATGCCCTTGCCGAGAAAGGTGTCTCCCAGGGAGCCGGTCAGCATCACCGCGGCGAGAACCAGGTATCGGTGAAAGGTCATGGTGGATTGGTGGGTTTTCTTCATGATTCCAGTTATGTGAGTTAAGGGGCCCTCTCGCGATGCAAAAGCGGCCAGCAATACTTCGCTGACCGCTTGAAACACACTGCAAGACAGCTTACTCCGCGCCCTCTCTGTCGGTCAGGGAACGGCAATGGCGAAAAACTCTAAATATTCGCCTTAGCGGCGGCGGCAGCAGAGTTGGCTGCCTGGGTCTTGCTATCCCGGACGACCTTGTTGCGAGCTGCGCGCAGCTTCAGGAACGACTTTGCTTCGGTGTACAGACGAGGCAGATCGCGATTCACAAATGCCTTCCAGACCACGCGGAAGGCTGCCTTGGGCCGGAAGTAATATTCGTCATAAAAGCGGTGTACCATCTCGAGGACGTATTCCTTCGGCAGCCCCGGATACTCGATGTGGGCCATCTGGTGACCGCCCTCATCTGCCATCGCGCCTTGCTCCATGTTGGTAATGAAGCCGTTCTCGCGGGCGTACTCGTAGAACTCGGTGCCGGGAAACGCGTGAGCGATGGAAACCTGGATGGTCTCGACGTCGAGAGTCTTGGCAAAGTTGATCGTATTGCGGATGGACTCCTTCGTCTCTCCGGGCAGGCCAAGGATGAAGTCTCCGTGAATCACCAGGCCGAGGTCGTGGCAGTCCCGCGCAAAGTCGCGGGCACGCTCGATGGTGGCACCCTTCTTGATGTTCTTGAGGATCTGGGGATCGCCGGACTCGAAGCCTACGATCAGCAGGCGGCAACCTGCATCCTTCATCGCCTTCAGCGTTTCGCGGTCGGTAGTGACGCGTGAAGTGCAGGACCAGGTCAGGTTCAGCGGCTTCAGCTTTTCACACAGTTCGATGGTGCGTGCCTTCTGGATATTGAAGGTGTCGTCATCGAAGAAGAACTCCTTCACCTGCGGGAACCTCTCTTTGGCGCGCTTCATCTCTGCGGCAACGTCATCGGCGGAGCGCTTGCGCCACGCATGGCCGCTAAGCGTCTGAGGCCACAGGCAGAAAGTGCACTGCGCCGGGCATCCGCGGGTGGAGTAGAGAGAGACATACGGGTGCAGCAAGAAAGGCACGTTGTAGCGCGTTACATCCAGGTCGCGTTCGTAGATGTCCGTGACCCAGGGCAGGGAGTCGAGATCCTCGACCTGCGGGCGATCGGGATTGTGCACTACCTGGCCGTTCTTGCGATAGCTGATGCCGAGCAGTTCTTCGAGGGGTTTTCCCTCGGCAAACTCCTTCACCGTGTAGTCAAACTCACGGCGGCAGACGAAGTCGATCACAGGACACTCGTTGAGCGCCTTGTCGGGCGACGTGGTCACCGGGGGGCCTACAAAGGCAATTCTGATAGATGGATTCGCGCGCTTGATGGCTTCGGCAAGCTTCTGATCTCCGGCCCAGCCAACCGTGCTGGTGAAGAGGACGAGGAACTCGTACTCCTTGGCGATCTCGATGGTTTCCTCAGCCGAGACGTGGTGTGGCGGCGCGTCGAGCAGTCTGGAGCCTTCCAGCATTCCGGCCGGGTAAGCCAGCCATACGGGGTACCAGTAGGATTCGATCTCGCGGGTTGCGGGCCAGCGTGAGCTGGCGCCACCATCAAAATTCTCAAAGGAGGGCGGGTTCAAAAACAGTGTCTTCAGCGGCATAGGCGTAACCCTGATTTTACCACTCGGGCAGGGCCTTTCGGGGGACGGAGCTGGAAATGGACTGAGGTAGACATCAGTCTGGCCTGAGCTCTGGCTGTGTTCCGCCGGTGTCGGCTCACACACGGGAAGGCCGCTTTTCATGCGCGGCTCGACTTTAATGCTCCTTTAACACTGTTCCCGCCCAGGTTCCATACACTCGTCCCCATGCGGGATCAGCCACTTACCTATACTTCGACTCCAGGGCAGCAGGAAGGTACGATGATTCTGAAGCTCGTCGGCCCGCTCACGCTGGAGAATTTATTCGCTTTCCAGAAGGATCTCAATGAGACCCGGTCCAAGGTGCTCATCCTCGATCTTAGCGAAAGCCCCTATATGGACTCCGCCGGTCTGGGCGCGTTACTGAAGTATTACGTGTCCGCGGAAAAACAGGGCCGACAGATATTGCTGGCGGGTGTGAACGACCGAGTGAAGGCTATCCTCGAACTCTCTCATGTTGAAGGGATTCTCAAGAGCTTCCCCACCCCCGCAGAGGCAGAGGCCAGCCTCTGAGTTGAAGGCATAACGCTTCCGGGGGAATAGCTTTTGAAACCCCGGGGAGACCGTCAGTTTTTGGGTGCGCTTTTTGCCCAGTCTTCAACGGACCCCACGGCACGCAAGAGCGAGAGCCGGGCGCGGGTGAGTTCAAAATCGGCGTCGAGCGAATCCTCGTAGCGCTGCCGTTCTTCAATACGTGCGGTTTGCTCTTCGCGCGGCGTGAGGGGAGTGGCATTTGGCTGTCCACTGCCTGTCTGCAACTGCGTCAATATGGTTTCCAACTGGCTCTGAGCCAACTCCTGCTGCAGGGCAGCAACCTCGGCCTGGGCTGTCAGCTCCTCGATGCTCTGGTGCAGGCGCAGCGCCTGTTCTGCCGTCTGGTCGCGCAGCAAATCGGCCTGGGCAAGTGACTTGGCCGCATCGGCTCTCGACTCCCGTGCTTTGGCGTGCTTCTCAATGTCATACAAAGGAACTGTGATCTGGACTCCGATCCCGAAGTTATTGGATTGGAAGTGGGAGTAGTAGACATCGTAATTATTGAACCGGGCATAGCGGTTGTATTGTGCGGCAAAGGATACCTGTGGTCGCCAATTCTGCCGCGAATCCCCAAAGGCCATGTATTGGCGGGATTTGGCCGAAGCGTAAGCTGCCTGCACATTTTCGCTGGCGTTGAAGGCCTTTTCGTTCCATTCGCCTCCCGATACAAAATTCGGGGGCGGGGGGATGCTCTTTGCATCGGTAACAAAGCTGGATGCAGGCATTCCGGTAAGGTGGGCCAGTGTCTCCCGCAGCGCCGCGGCTTCGTTGGCCAGGTGGATCCGCTTTAGGTGGATGCGAGCCGCAGTCAGCCGGGTTCGGGTCAGCTCGACGCGCGGATCGAGTCCCGCCTCGGCGCGCTGCTGCTCGATGGCCGTAAGCTTGTCGACGTATTGCGACTCCTCTTCCAGGGCCGCCAGTTCATCGGTGGTCTTGTTCAACTGGATGTAATTGAGGGAAGCGTCAAGGATGACCTGCTGCCGCGCATCCTTCAAGGAGTGTTCGCTGGCTTTCAGCCCGGAACGAGCAGCGCGTATGTAGTCCGACTGGGAGAAGGTGAAGACCAGCGACTGCGCCGTCATGTCGTAAATCGAGGGCTGGCCAACAGGAAATCCATAAGAGTACCCAATCCCGGAGCCGATCGAGAATGCCGGGATATAGACGTCTTTGGTTTGGCTGAGTACCGCAGCAGCCTTCTGCACATCGGCGGTAGCGATGCGCACGCTGGCGCTGTTGCGCAGGGCCAGGTCCACGGTGGTGTACAGGGAGACTTGCGCGCGAGCAGCCACTGCGGGGCACAGCATAAGGCATGCGAGTGCAAACCACTGGATTCGACGCCTCACGGGCACGTTCTTCTCTAACGCCAAAGGGTAAAACCTCGTCATTCGAATACTAGTGTCCTGTACCGGCTGCCTGGCTGGCAGGCTTGTAATCGTGGGCAAGTGCGAGTGCTGCCTGAAATTCGTGTTGTGCGCCTGACGAATCCCCTTGCTTTGCCAGCAGCTTGCCCAGTTGCACATGGACCTCGAAGGCAGGAGAGTCTTCCGACTTCTGGTTTGAGCCAAGGTAATCCTTGAGCATCTGGGCCGCCAGTGGCAGTTCCTGCTGGCTCTTGATCAGCGTGGATGCGCCATTCACCAGGGCGACGGAGTGCAGCTTGTCGGCTGCGATGCCTGACTTGACCGCTCGCACCATGTCGTCCAGCCGGCCTCTCTTGCGATAGAAGGAGGCGAGCGACATCCACTCGTTTGCCGGATGCGGCGACGCTGAGATAGCAGCCTTGAATTCGGCTTCCTCCTGAACGTAATCCTTCTTGGAATCCGCGATACGGGCTCGCAATTCGTGGGCGCGGATTGGATCGACCAGGTTCAGCTTTTGCACCAGAGACTCGGCCTTGCTGGTGCTGCCGCCAACCATGGAAGGGGCGGAGCAATAGAACTCTCCCAGATCCGCCATGGCATCGGCATTGCGCCCATCCAGCGTGACAGCCCGCTCAAATTCATCGCGCAGCTTCCGGGCAAATCCATAAGCGGAGAACATGGAGGCGCGTTCGGCCTTGGCGCCATAGGCGCGTCCCAGCCAAAGGTGATAGTTGCTCGAATCCGGGGAAAGGGTGGTCGCACGTTCGCATTGCGCTACGGCCTGGTCCCACTGCTCCAACTGGAGGGAGACGCGGCACAGGAGGTTATGCGCCTCTGCGTTCTGATCGTTGGAGGTGAGCGCCTGCTTCAACCGCCGTACCGCATCGTCCGCCTGACCCTGGACAATGTCATTGCGTACTGCGTCCAGGCCGTCGGAGCTTGCAGCCCGGATGGCGGGACAGAATGTGGCTGCGAGGAGGAATGCCAGCAGTCTTGTGGATCGCAGGTAAGCCATGGCTACTTCACGATTCTCGACGGTGCGCCGTCCGTGAGCGGTTGACCGCTCGTGCTGCTCAGAGCGACTACGTCGTGCTCATTCAGACCACTCTCAATGCCGACCTGGGTCAGGTTAATGGTCCCCAGGGTGACAGGTGTGCGATGCAGCTTCTCATCGCGGACTACGTAGACAAAAGCCTTGCCATTTTCCGTGTGAAGCGCCTCGCGGGGGATGTTGAGGACATTCTTCTCGCTCTGGATAGTAACCGTAACCGTTACATTTGTATTCGGCAGCAGCGTTCCATCGGAGTCGTCTACCGCAACCAGCACTTCACCCACGTTGCGGGTTCCATAGGTAATGACGGTTGAGGGGATACGAGCAATGTGGCCGTGCCAGGCGCGGCCCGGGCGTGCATCCCACACAATCTTAATGGACTGGCCAAGCGCGAGCTTTCCCAGCTCCGGCTCGTCAAAATAGGCCCTGACCTGAATACTGGAGAGATTCGCCATTTGCAGGAGCAGCTTACCTTGATCCGCAAACTCCGTCCGCGAGACGGGCAGGGAATAGACGGTACCCGCGAATGGAGCGCGAACGTTGGCCTGGTTGATAACTTCCTGCGCCGCGGCATAGGAGGCCTGTGCATCGGCAAGCGAAGCGCGTGCGTGGTCAAGATCGGCCTTGGAGTAGCGAGCACCCTGACGTTGTTCCAGGTTGGCTACGGAGGCATTTGCACCATCCAGCCGCTGTTTTGCCGCAGCCACTTCGTTGGGAGAGGCCGCCCCGGTGCTTTGCAGGCGCTGTAAGGCTGCCAAGTCACGTGTTGCCTGGTCGCGTTCGGTCTTCGCCTTGTTCAGATCGTTGCTGAGGGAAAGCCGCTCGTCCTGGGTTCCACCGCGCAGCACCATATCGTAGTTTGCCTGCGCGCCCTTTAGAGCGGCGAGGGCAGCGGCCAGGTGGGAGCGGGCATCGGTATCATCCAACTGCAGCAGGAGCTTACCTGCGGGGACCTGGTCGCCCTCATGAACATACAGCTCTTTTACCGTGGCGGAGATGGGGCTGTGGGCTTCGAAGTTGGTTTGCGGCTCAACTTTGCCGTTCGTGCTGATCTGGCTGACCAGTTCGCTACGCGTGACCTCGGCGGCCCGCAACTGCAGCTTCTGCCTGGTTGCGGCGCGCACGCCATAAAAGACGAGGAACAGAACCAGTAGGGCCCCAATCCAAAGCAAACGCCGGTCGATTTTTTGCCTAACAGCTTCTGTCATGTCGCGTCCGTGGTTCAGTATATCTGACTCAGGCGCTAGCCTTTAGGAATCAAAAAATGCAGGCGTACTCGAATCGCCAAGGGTGAGAAGCGTGATGCGGGATCAGACTTGTTGCGTACAATGTCGGTATGGCCACTTCGCCGCGCTACACCGACGAACACGCAAAAGCGGGGCTGGATTTCCGCTTTCCCGAGATTGAAACCTGGGAAAACCAGTTTCCGGCGTACGAAATCCTGATCGACGATCCGGAATTCACCTCCGTCTGTCCGAAAACGGGATTGCCCGACTTTGGCGTGATTACCCTGCGATATATGCCCCGCGACCGCTGTCTCGAACTGAAGTCCTATAAGGAATATCTGTTCTGCTACCGGAATCTTGGCATCTTCCAGGAGAACATTACGAACCAGATCCTCGAGGACGTGGTGAAGGCCACGAACCCCATCTGGGCGGTGGTGAAGGGCGATTTTCGCCCGCGGGGAGGCATCTCAACGACAGTGGAAGCGCGCTGGCCGCGGCCCAGCCCCGAGAAATAGCGCTTGCCTCAGCCCAGCGAGCAGACTTCCCGACGGAGCGCCACGAGGGCAGCCGGCATCGCGCTTCTCCTGCTGACCGGGCTGAACCTCTTCAACTTTATAGACCGCTACATCCTGCCGGGTGTGCAGCCGCTGGTGCAGAAAGAGTTTGGCGTCAGCGACGAGCGCATGGGTGCGCTCACCTACGCATTTTTTATTACCTACATGATCGCGGCGCCCTTGACGGGCTGGCTGGGCGACCGCTTTCCGCGCAAGCCGCTGATCGTCGCCGGCGCGTTGCTGTGGAGCGCGGCTACGCTGCTGACATCGCTGGTGCATAGCTACGAGACACTCTATATCCGCCATGCCGTTGTTGGCATCGGGGAGGCAACCTTCACGATCTTTGCCCCGGCTTTGCTAGCGGATTATTACCCGGAGATGGATCGAAACCGGATACTCACCCTCTTTTATACGGCGATTCCGGTAGGCGCAGCCCTGGGGTATCTGACGGGGGGAATGCTGGGCCCGCGTTACGGATGGCGCGCTCCTTTCTTTGTCGCGGCGCTGCCCGGCGTCGTGATCGCGCTGCTGCTGTGGTTTTTCGTTCAGGAGCCGGAACGGGGAGCCTCCGACAGCTTTGCTCCGACGCTGAATCGCACCACGGTTCGCGGCCTGTTACGCAACCCGGCCTACTGGGGAGCGACGCTGGGCATGGCGATGATGGTCTTTTCCATGGGCGGGATCTCGGTGTGGCTGCCGACGTTTTTCTATCGCTATGGCGGTTACTCGTTGCAGCTCTCCAACCAGTTGATAGGCGGCATTACGGTGGTGGATGGCATTGTAGGCACCTGGCTGGGTGGATGGCTGGCCCAGCGCTGGCTCCAGCACAACCATCGGGCGCTCTATTTGCTTTCGGCAGCGAGTGCCGTGCTTACGATTCCCTTTGCGGCGGTTGCGTTTTTCGGGCCGCGTTCGCTCCTGATCCCCGCGGTATTGCTGGCGGAGTTCTTCCTCTTTCTCAACACCGGGCCGCTGAATACCGCGATCGTCAACGCCATCGCGGCGCCGGTCCGCTCCACTGCCATTGCGGTCAATCTCTTTGTGATTCACCTGCTGGGCGATGCCTCTTCGCCGAGGCTTATCGGCAGCATTTCGGATCACAGTTCGCTGCGCGTCGGCCTCGGTGCGACCCTGATCTCGCTGGTGCTCTCGGCGGCGATTCTGCTCGCGGGATCGCGTTTCGCTCCTCGCATGCAGGCTGCGGAGAGATAATGCTTCATCTCTCGAAAACCGTTGCATAACAGGACTGTCCGCAAGGGCCGCACGCACTGGATACTGGATACGTGGAGACTCTGAGTCCGTTGGGCTGGGTACTGCTGGTTGCAAGCTGGGTGGTGGCGCTTGGCTGGCTTTGGCGGGTAAGTACGGCACTGCGCGGCCTGTCGCGGATGCCGGATCTTATGAAGCAGCCGGCTCCTCTAAAGAGCGGGAGTGAATCTCCGGTGCTGGCGGTTGTTGTACCGGCGCGCAATGAAGAAGAGTCGATCGAAGCCACCCTGCGGTCTCTGATGGCAATCGAGGGATTGACGATTGAAATCATCGCCGTGGACGATCGCTCTACCGACGGCACCGGCCACATAATGGACCGCCTTGCGGCGGAGGCAGCGAGCGGCGCGCTGGTGAGCAGGAACACTCTGCGGATTCACCATGTAGAGCAGCTCCCCGAGGGGTGGATGGGAAAGACGCATGCCATGGCGCTGGCCGCGCACATGACGGCTACCCCCTGGCTGCTGTTCACAGATGCCGACATCGTCTTTCGCGCCGACTCTCTGGCTCGCGCGTTGGATTTTGCCGAACGCAGCAGAGCGGATCATTTGGTGGTCTTTCCTACGCTCCTCTTTCGCAGCCGCGGCGAACGGATGATGATGAGCCTGCTGCAGGCGCTTGCGATCTGGGCGTCGCGCCCGTGGAAGGTTGCTGATCCCCGTGCGCGCCGGGACTTTCTCGGAGTTGGCGCGTTCAATATGATCCGTCGCAGCGCCTACGACGCCATCGGCGGCTTTGAGGCTCTGCGGATGGAGGTGCTCGAAGATGTCCGCCTGGGCTACGAGGTCAAGCATCGCGGATTTGCGCAGCGCGCAGCCTTCGGGCCGGAGCTGCTCCACCTGCACTGGGCTTCGGGAGCCTTCGGAATTCTCAACAATCTCACAAAAAACGCGTTTGCCATCTTCCGCTTTCAGTTGGCGCCTTTGCTGGTCGCGATGCTGGTGCTGGCTTTGCTGTGCCTGCTGCCGTTCGCGGGTTTTCTGCTGACTCCGTGGACGGGGAACTGGATTCTTCCTGCGAGCCTGCTGGTGCTGCTCTCCCTGCTGGTGTTGTACCGCTACTACCAGCGGTTCACGGGGACCAGCTTCCTGTATGCACTCACCTTTCCCATCGCTGCGTGCCTCTTCCTCTATGCGGTGTTGCGGTCTGTGGCGCTGACCTTGTTTCGTGGTGGAGTGGTGTGGCGCGGCACGCTCTATCCATTGCGGGAGCTGAGGAAGCAATGCGGTCCGTTATGGTAGCGTGTTGACCATGATTCCTTCGCTGCGTGTGCGCAGATTCCTGGCGGTTGCCGGAGCACTGTTTTTGTTGACCTCATCGCTGCGTGCGCAGCAGGCGATGCCCCGAGCCGGGGCGGCGAAGACCATTGCCTTGAGCTTTGACGATCTGCCGGTGAGCACGATTGGGCAGGACCCCTCGCCCGCGGCACAGCAGCGCGCTCAAGAGATCACGACAAAGATACTTGCGACGCTGAAAAAGCATGGCGCGCCAGCCATTGGCTTCGTCAATGAGCAGAAGCTGAACACGCCCGGCGCACGGGATGCCCGCACCTCTCTGCTGGAAAACTGGTTGCGCGCTGGCATGCTGCTGGGCAATCACGGCTACAGTCACCTGGCCTTTGGCGAAGTTTCGCTGGCGGACTATGAAGACGACTTTCTTCGCGGAGATGTAATTACTCCGTTGCTGGTGCGCATGCATTCGCCAAAAGATGCGCCCGGGCCGCGCTATTACTATCGCTATCCTTACAACGACACCGGAGACACGGCAGCGAAGAAGCAGGCATTCCTTGCGTTTCTTACGTCGCACCACTATGCGATTGCGCCCATGACCTTTGAGAACGATGACTGGATGTACAGCGCTCTCTATGAATCGGCAGCGAAGAGCGGAGACCAGACCGCAATGGAGCGCCTGCGAGCCGCGTACATGGAAGAGAGCGAGCGCAAAATTGCACGCATGGAGCAGCTCTCACAGGATTCCTTCGGGCGGCAGATTGCGGAGATCGCCGATCTGCACGTGAACCAGATGAACGCCGATGCGCTCGACGATCTGCTGACCCTCTTCGAGCATCACGGATACCGCTTCGCTCGATTTGACGAGGCGCTGGCAGACCCTGCATACCGGACCAGGGATGAGTATGTGGGCTCCGCGGGGATTTCGTGGCTCTATCGCTGGCAATCGGCATTAGGGCGAAAGACGGATTTTCGCGGGGAACCCTATCCGCCCCAGTGGGTGCAGGACGCTTACAAGAAGCTGATTGCAAAATAGGAAACGGGCGTGCTCACCAGCCTTTAATGCCGCGGGCTGAAGGTGCTGCGGTGGCGGCTGGCGCGTGCCGTCGGGTCGCGGAACGCGGTCGCCGAGTTCTCCGCGGAAAAGCCTTTCAGAAGGGCAGGATTGGGTTGGAATTTTTCGCTGCCGCCGTGGAACTGGCGCTCGCGGTTCAACGAGATCTCCGTGTGCGAGTTGAAGGGCCGCACGATGCCGCGGATCTGAACATCCTGCCCGCGATAACGGTTCAAGTCGCCTACTTCTTTGCGGTCCTCATCGCGGCTGACTACCGTGAATCGGCACTCTTCGTCGGGCGTAGAGGGTCTGCATAGATCGAGGAAACGTGTTCCATCGGATAGCTCGACAACATCGTAGACGTGGCCTGCGATGCAGACGTCTTTATTGACATGCCCGGCGGCGGCCTCCGGTGCAATGCAGCTCTTGGGCGCAGCCAGCGCAGAGGGCATCAGGCAGATCGGCAGAATCCATGCGGCCAGTCGCACAGGGGTTCCTTTGTCAAAAGAAGTTGGATTTGCTTTCTGAGTATAAGTCTTTCCGGCTCCTCGCAGGTGTTCTTAAAGCGAAAGTGCCCACCGCAGATTCGCTGCGGTGGGCACTTCAATTGCTGGACTCCGGACTCAAGACGGACGGGATCTTCGTTCTATCGAACCTCGACCAGGCTCTCGGTGTGCAGGTTCGATCCATAACGGTTCTGCACGTATTCGTCGAGGATCTTTGTGAAGTCGGCCACGATTGTATCGCCGCGCAAGGTCGTCATCAGGCGGCCATCGACATAGACGGGAGCCTTGGGCTCCTCGAAGGTACCGGGCAGCGAGATGCCAATGTTCGCGTGTTTCGATTCGCCGGGTCCGTTGACGACACAGCCCATGACGGCGAGCTTCAACTCCTCCACTCCAGGGTAGCGCTCGCGCCAGGAGGGCATGCTCTCGCGCAGATAGTTCTGGATCTGCTGCGCCAGCTCCTGGAAGAAGGTGCTGGTGGTGCGCCCGCAACCGGGGCAGGCCGTGACCTGCGGCGTAAAGCTGCGGATGGAGAGCGATTGCAGAATCTGCTGCGCTGTCTGGACCTCTTCGGTACGGTCGCCATTTGGCTTGGGCGTGAGGGAGACGCGGATCGTGTCGCCAATACCCTCCAGCAGTAGCGGTGCGAGGCCGGCGGCGGAGGCGACAATCCCTTTCATCCCCATCCCCGCCTCGGTCAATCCCAGGTGCAGGGGGTAGTCGCAGCGGCTGGCCAGCACGCGGTAGACATCGATCAGATCGCGCACGCCGCTGACCTTGGCGCTGAGGATGATCCTGTCATGGCCGAGGCCATATTTTTCCGCAGCCTGGGCCGACCCGATTGCGCTCACGACCATGGCTTCCATCATTACGTCGCGCGCTTCGAGCGGCTTCTCCAGCTTGGAGTTCTCGTCCATCATGCGCGTCAGCAGCGACTGGTCCAGCGATCCCCAGTTCACGCCAATTCGCACCGGCTTGTCGTTCTCGATGGCGCACTCGATCATGATGCGGAAGTTGTCATCGTTGTGGCGGCCGATGGAGACATTGCCGGGATTGATGCGGTACTTCGAGAGCGCCTTCGCGCAGTCGGGATACTTCTTGAGCAGCAGGTGCCCGTTGTAATGGAAGTCGCCCACGATGGGGACGTGAACTCCCAGACGGTCAAGCCCGGCCACGATGTGCGGTACTGCCTTCGCTGCATCGTCGTTGTTGACGGTAACGCGCACCAGTTCCGAACCAGCCGCGGCCAGAGCAACCACCTGCTGGATGGTGCTGGCGGCGTCGGCGGTATCGGTGTTGGTCATCGACTGCACCACAACGGGCGCCTCGGAGCCAACGCGAACCTCGCCTGCTCCGGTGCCAATGCGAACTGTGACGGTCTTCCTGCGATGAATATCGGCCATATTTCCTCAAGGATAGTTTACAACCCTCGACCGCAGAGGCAGTCTGCTAAGTTCCGATCCCTAAGTTTCGATACCGGGTTCGTCCGACGAGGCATTGCCGTAACTCATGTTCAGGCAATCATATGCGGCCGGCCTGCTCCGCGCGGATCAGGATGACAATTAGGAGATCCGCTGGGGTCGCTTGCCCATGCTCTTTCATCGCTTGCGGAGGCGCGGGTGATGCGTCGCATCAACAATTGCTAGCCAGTTGCAAGCGGTGAAAATGGTGACCCCGGGAAGATTCGAACTTCCGACCTGCGGTTTAGGAAACCGTTGCTCGGAGGTTACAGTACCGTAGGTCAGTCGATGTTCACCGGCAGCGAGAGCCGCCAAAGCAGGACAGGAATAATAATCACGTCATGGGGGGCGAGCTGTCAAACGAAAAACGATTACCATCCCGATTCTCCGCCCTCCACAGATCACGACCAGCGGCGACTGCTGCCGTATTGCTGTGCGACAGGTCCGTAATAGTCTGGCTGCGGCGGAATCCGCTGCTCATACGATTGCTGCCAGGTGACCCAGCGACGCTGCGCAGCCTGCGAAATATGCGTATAGTGGCGCCTCATCCTCTCACCGACGTGACCCGCCCGCGACATAATGATGTCGATCGGAGTGCCGGCCTCGGCCATGCGCGTGATTGCAGTGTGCCGCGTGTCATAGGGTCGAAACCAGGTGAGCCCGGTTGCCACCCGCAATTCGTTCCACGCACGCTTCAGCCCCGAGCTCGTCATCGGCTGGTCCGGATGATAGGGCCCGGTGCCGTGGCGCAGCGGAAACAGATAGTGCTGCGGCTCGACCGAGCCCAGTTCGCGTGCACGCTCCACCAACCGCTCGACAGCCCACAGCACATCCGCGCCGACCAGCTCGATGGTCCGATGCCGATATTTGTTTTTCGCGCCGGCATATGGAACGCTGATGACCTGCTGGTAGAGATTTATGTCGCCGATCCGCAGCGCTCGCTCCTCATTGGTGCTCATCGTCGTCGCAAAGGCGAGCTGTGAGTACCAGTGTGCGACCATCCATTTTTCTCTGCTTCGCGAAACGTCGAGCCAGATGCGCTGCTCCTGCATAGTCAGTGCGCGCGGGATGTCCTGCTCCTCGACCAGGAGAGGCTCATACGCGTCGTCCAGCTCCGGCGTCCAGGCCTTCCCCCTTTTCATGATGGCCTTCAGCAGCGCCAGCTCCTGATTGCATTTGAGCGGAGACGCGGGACTCGGCCCCTTCTCCTTCGCGCCGCCGCGGGGGATGCGAATGAACGGATCCGTGCCCGAGGTGCGCGCAATTTGATATTGCTTGAGGTGCCCTGGATGGATCTTTTCCAGCGGCAGGGCGCCGAAAAACAACCTGAGAGACTCAATATATTGGCGCAGAGTGCGCTCGGTGGTGGGGCGAATATATCGCGCGGGATGCGATGGATCAGCTGCCACGGTGCGGTAGCTGATCCATAAGTCTGATGCGTGAGAAAAATCAAGGACAGGAGTAATGGCGCAGAGATACATAGCTCGCAGTTCGGCGCACGCCGGGCAATCTATGTGCCCGATCGTGTGCTGGTTTGGATTGTGTCGTTGCGTCCGATTGTAATCACCCACGATTGCACCCGCCCTGCAACTCCCTAGTCATTGACGCGACTCCTGTTAGATACCTGTTAGACAGTCAATAGCTACCTGATGAGTACACATTTCGTCGGGTACGATGCCGCTATGCCCGCAATGAAGCAAATCACACTGCGATTGAGCGCGAGCCAGTTGCGCCAACTGGATCGGCTCGCCGACAAGCTGCAGATCGATAAGGCGAACGTGATTCGGCTTGCTATTACCCGCCTGGCCGAATCCGAAAGCATCCCCCGCACGTCCCGCTGACGGAGTTCTCGGTATTCCAAATTCAACATGGTTCCGCGCATATTCCGTCACCCTTTGTGACCGTGCGATTGTTTGTACTATGTATGTACATCATTTGCAATGCAAATAATTGCAAATGATACGAATCACTATTGCAACGCTAGCCGTGTTGGCTTAGAGTTGTTTGGCATGAAGCAAGCCCCACCGAAAACCAGCAAGAAAGGGCGGCCGCAGGCACAGACGGTTTGTCTGCGCGTCCAGCCGCAGCAGCTCGAAGATTTGGATCGATTGGCGGATCGGGCGGGAACCACGCGCAGCAGCCTGATTCAGCTAGCTATCGCGCGGCTGCTAGAGAAGGGACTCTGATATGGAACGGAACGAATTGTTACTCGCAGCAGCGATGGAAGAGCGCAAGAAGGCGGCCGTGCCGCAAGTGGGGGCGGCAGCTCCGACTACACCGCTCACACTGGGCAAGCTGGCGCTCGGCGTATTCCTCGGCGACATGCTGGCCGGCATCGTCGGAGCCGCGCTCTATGTCCTGGTGCACAACCTCTGAAAGGATTGCTATGCGGACACTACTGACAGCTTTCATTCTTACTGCCTTTGTATCCTCTGGAGCCGAGACCCACAGCTCGGTGCAAACCAAGTCTCATATCGATCCAGGGATAGCCACGACATGGATCGAGCCGCTACACGTGCCCCCTGGGCAGGGACCGGCCCTCAAGATGCGCCTGAGGTTCGAACCGTATGTCGGCCAGAAGCTCGACAAAAAAGAGAAGTTCTTTCGGCTCGCGATTACACCCATCGGAGGACTAGCCGACATAGATTACCCTGACGGCGTGTCGCTGCTCTTCGTCGCAGATGGGGCGGAGACAACCATTGAGCAGGTGAGGGCAGTATTCAAGCAGGGACTTTTTGGCCCGACTCCTGATTACTCCTGGGACGCGCCTGTTGCAGCCGCCCTGGTGCGCAATATTGCCGCGAGCAAATCGGTTTGGGCTACCGTCCTATCGCGCGGCGGCCAGCGCATCAGCGTCCAGCTCACCGATCGGCAGATTGGAGTGTTTCGCGATATGGTTCAGGTTTACGACTCAATGGAGCCTCAGGCCGCGGCCGCGGACATCGTGCACCCTTAATCCGCAAATACACTGTTACGCACTATGCCAGCAGATTAGGCGGGCTCGTGGGCCTATATCTTTACGGCCTGCTTGGTTGTCTTGTGCTGGCTAGGGATAGAGTGCCGCATTGCGTTCTCAGCGCTGTCATTCACCCGACCCTGCATGATGGTCTGAAATTTGTCTGGAGCGGAATCTAGTAGCGCAGTCTCATCGTGCGTGAACTTGGCAAACACCGTACTAGTTGGCACACGTACATAGTTGCCGAGTAACTCATCCCGGGTGAGAGTGGCTTTCCATGCAGCATAATCTGCATCGCTGATGGTCTTGACCTTGTGCATCTCGGGGTAGTGGATGGTCTTGTCTGTGCAGAGCTGCACATGGACCTCAGCCTCTCTTCGTGCGGGGTTGAGCGTCATGGCTACTCCGCAATCAGGGCAGAGGACCGAGCCGTCCTTTTGGATTAGTCCCGCTTGCTTAGCCATCTCTGGAGATAGAGACGCGTGGCAGCAGGTGCAGGGGATGTTAGGGTCTGCGCAGTTCGAGCACCGACACACGTAGAGAGCCGGATACTCGTGGACGTGCATGACTGGATCTCGGTAGCAGTAGTGATCGAGCGATGCGAGGAGAGATGTCTTTTTATTGGGCATGGGGAGTTATACCTTTGCGACGACCGCGCCATTGCTGTAGGTGTATTTGTCCAGACCGTTGGCGAGCAGCATGTCGTGTGTCGCCTTATCGATGCCGACCGGCTCCTGCATAGGATGGTCCGATCCAGAGAGTGGAGCACCGCTCGCGTCTACCAGTGGGTTACCGTTCGCGTCCTTGTATTCGACCCGGTTTATCAACGGGACAATCGTAATAGTTGGGTCGCCGCAAACGTGCACGATGTTTCCTGCTGAATCGTATTCGAGAAAGTAGATCATCTGATCCTCACATGTAGATGTATGAGACGTCTGGATAGGTGGCAGCATTAAATTGGTCGTTGACCCAGAGATCATTCGACATCACTTCGAAGTTTCCATTTCCGACGTAGTCTACTTGGTGGGAGACTTTGTACCGTGGCGCAGTGCTCCACGTCTTATTTACCGTGTTGTACGTGTGCCTTGTCGCCGGGAAATAGGCAGCCAGCCATACATTAGGCTCGAACCCCGATACGGTGTAGACCGTCGCATACTGATTCGAGCCAAGCACCACAGTCCCACTACCCGGAGCGAGTGTTGTACTGGCTACTCCAGTCAGCAGGTTTCCGGATGCGTCACATAGACCAGTACCACTAGCTGTTAGCTTCGCCAGTGGTGTACCTGTCCCGAGGCATAGCTGGCCATTATTATCGATTTGGAGCAGTTGGGTTGTTACCCCACCGGACTCGTCATTTATCAGGATAGGCATCTTAGATCACCGTGTAGGTTACATTGTTGATCGCGGTGGTTGTCCCGTTTGCCAGCGTGATTGTGGTAGACGTGGCGGAAACATAGATGCCAGCAGAGCACGAGCCACAGCCAGTTTTACCAGAGTACGACGCTGTTACCTGTGAGAATGGGGATATGGACGCAACTACCCCGGAGGTTCGCTGTAGAGCAGCCGACGGAACGCGGGACCGAGCGAGCATCGAGCCACTCAGCAGTGCAACTCCATTCAGGGTTATAGGTCCTGACGGAGTTGCCGATCCTACCTCGACATTAAGCGAGTTGTCCGCGCTGAATCTCTGCGTACCGTCATTTATCGTGAATGACATGGATCACCAGATTACATAGTTGAGGGTCACGGACACTGTAGAATTGTTCGTCCATGTGGCCGCCGTCAGGGTTATAGTGTCGGGGGGCCATGTAGCCGTTGCAGATGGCAGATTAGAGAGGTTGTAGTTGACAACTAGCTGCTGACCTACCGCCAGCGTGGTAGATCCGCTGAGGTACTGCCCTACACCCGGACCGCAGATACCATTGCCAAATAGC